>PBVL01000207.1 GCA_002728675.1 Gammaproteobacteria bacterium | reverse complement strand
TGGCTGTCCAGCTTCGCGCACGCGGGGTGACCATTGCGAAGAGCAGCCAGAGATTGGCAAGAACGACCAGCGAATAGGCAACGAACTCTAGCAACTCAGGGCACGAGCAGTCGCCTGGCCCGCCGCTACGGCCTGTGCTGGAATGTGCTCCTCTGAATGACCCGAGACGGCTGCAATGGACTTTGGCGTACATCTCCCGCAACTCGGCCGCGGTGCCGATGCTTCGACCCTCACGCGTTTTGCCCGGGAACTGGACCGCCTGGGTGTGCATTCGGGTTGGGTCTCGGATCACGTGTGCTGGCCGGCAAGTTTCGATTCGAAGTACCCGTACAGCGCGGACGGGAGTTTTCCCGCGCCAAACGACATGGCCTGGCTCGATCCGGTCTCGACGCTGGTCTTCGTCGCGGCGTGCACGGAACACCTGAAGCTGGGCACAACGGTGCTGATCCTGCCGTATCGCATGCCGGTTGTGACGGCGAAGCAGCTCGCAAGTCTGGATGTGCTCTCGAACGGTCGGCTGATTCTGGGCGCCGGCGTCGGCTGGATGGCCGAGGAGGCCGCTGTGCTCGGTATGCCGTGGGACCAGCGCGGCAAACGCTCGGACGAGCAGCTCGAGGTGTTCAGGAGCCTCTTCGAGGATGATGTACCCGAGTTCCACGGCGACTTCTACCAGTTCGACAAGGTGAAGTTCGAGCCCAAACCCGTGCAGCGGCCGGTGCCGATCTGGGTGGGTGGGGCGACGCAGGCGGCCTTCGAACGGACCGCGCGGTTTGGCCACGCGTTCCATGCCGCATTCCAGCCGGTACCGACGGTGGTGGACGAATGGCAGGCGGTCCGGGCGGCGTGTGAGCGTCGCGGCCGCGACCCCGGGGAACTCACCCTGTCGCTGCGTGCCTACCTCGACCCCGGTGCGGCGATGAACCCGGCTGTCTCGGTCGCGGGCGGTACGGCGGCCATGGTCGACATGTTGGGCACGATGCGGGATGCGGGCATCACCCACGTGTCCCTCGATCCTGTCGCCCCTGGCGGCGTGGAAGGACGGCTCGATGTGGTAAGCCAGTTCATGGAAGACGTCGCGCCACAGATGGGTTAAACCTCTGCTGGATCGACGCCTTCCGGGAGTTCCGGTGCAACCCAGTTTGGATTGGGTTTCGGGATCAGCGCTTCGACGCCGTCCCGCCAGGCACTGAGCCGCGCGTGCAGCACCTGTACCTGCGCTGGGTGCCCCTCAGCGATATCGTTGGTCTCGCCCGAGTCGTCAGCAAGATTGAAGAGTTCGAAGCGCCCGTCCTCGAAGTGCTCAATCAGCTTCCAGTCGCCCGAGCGCACGCTCGACGCCGGCCGCCCGCCCTGGTTCGCGTAGTGCGGGTAGTGCCAGAAGATGGCGTCGCGTGGCAGGGACGATTTGCCGCCGTCGAAGAGGGGTGAGATATCGACCCCGTCCGGGTGTTGCTCCGGGCGGGTCGGGCACCCCGCGACGGCGAGGAATGTCGGATAGAGGTCGGTACTCGTCGTGGGCACGCCGCACAACGTGGCCGCCGGAATGTGGCCCGGCCAGCGTGCAAGCTGACTGACGCGCGTGCCACCTTCGTACATCCAGCCTTTGCCCTCGGCGAGGGGCAGGTTGCAGGTTGGCGCGCCTTCCCTGACGTTCGAGGTGGCAAGACCGCCGTTGTCTGACGTGAAGACCACGAGCGTGTCTTCCGCGAGACCGGCTTCGTCCAGGGCTCCCAGGAGTCGGCCGATGTTGGTGTCGAGGTTCTCCACCATGGCTGCATAGGCTGGGTCGCTCTGCACGGTTCTGCGCAGGAGGTGCACGTTGCGCAGATGACGGGAGCCCGGTCGTTCGCCCTGCACAAGCCCTCTTCAGGCACGAGGCCGAGGTCGGCAGCCTTGCGGCGGTACTTCTCGATGAGTTCCGGCGGGGACTGGATCGGGATGTGCACGGCGTAGTGGGACCAGTGCAGAAAGAACGGCCGGTCCGGATCACGCTCGCGGATGAGCGCCATCGCTTCGTCAGTCAGACGGTCGGTCAGGTACTCGCCGACCGGTCCGTTGTCCAGATTCGGCATGTCGTACGGGCTGAAATAGCCGTGCTGCGGCATACCCCAGCCGCATCCGGCGACGTTCACGTCGAAGCCGTGCCGGTGTGGCGCGGTCGCGCCGTCACCCAGATGCCACTTTCCCACGTGCCACGTCTGGTAGCCGCCATCCCTGAGCGCTCGGGCGAGCGAATACTCACTTTGTGGCAAGGCATGGAAGTACGGGACGTCGGTCAGCCTCCCTACCGCGTGCCCGGGGATATATTGGGTCACCCCAACGCGGGCGGGGTACTTGCCGCTCATGATGCTGGCCGCGGTGGGAGAGCAGACGGGGCAGGACGCGTACGCCGCGGTGAAGCGCATGCCCTGATCGGCGAGCGCGTCGAGATTCGGGGTCTCGTAGAAGTCCGACCCGTAACAGGTCAGGTCCCGCCACCCCAGATCGTCGATGAGTATGAGGACGATGTTTGGCCGTTCAGTCGTCATGGCGCGAGTCTGTCCGTAGCCCCCTGCCGGGTCGCAGCACCCTGTGCGGACTCCCTGGCTCCGTGTCCACTACCTGGCCCCGTGTCCGAGTGATGGTGTTGCCCGATGCCGCCGTCTCAGCGGCTGCTGCCTGAGAAGAACACGAGGAGCAGCATGTCCTCCTCGATTTCGAAGAAGCTGTGACTCTCCGTCGCGCCGACATACAAGAGCGCTCCCGGCGCGACCTCTTTGACCTCCTCGCCGATCTTCATCCGGACGCACTTCCGCCAGAGAGGGACGGTCGAACCCGATGATCCGGATTTGCTGTATGCGTCCGGGGAGTCTCAGGGTCCGACCACCCCACCAGAAGGCAACCGGCGGGACGCGCGAGGAGATCGACGGTCCGGGTCGTTCAGCACACGGCGCACAGGCTGCCGGCTCAGTCGGTGTTGCCCACGCTGTCCCTGAGCTGCACGTCCTGACGGTCGGCAACGTCGTCGCTTGCGCTGGCCAGACGCTCGCGCAGCCGCTCCGCGTGCAACGCGTTGCGCCGCTCCATGTAGGGATCGTTCGGGTCGGCGGGTCCGTAATGCCGCAGCATCTCCTGCCGGGGATCCTGGGCGAACATGTGCCCGGCACCTTTGCAGTTGCGGAAGCCGAGGATGTCCTGAAGCTCGCTCGGGAAGGTGAGCATCCGCGCGGGATGCACCGCCATCATCAGATTTTCCTGCTGGCGCATCGAGCCGTTGCAGTAGTTGATCGTCAGCGCGACACGGTCCGAACCGGAGACGTTGTGCCCGGCGCCGTGATACGTCGTCCCCACCACGAACGCGACGCTGCCCGCCGGCATCTCGAGTGGTGTCCACTCGTACTCGGTCTTGCCGGTCATGTCGGGGTCGTCCGCGAAGTTGTTGCTGCCGCGCACGATGCGCGTCGCGCCGGTATCGAGGGTGAAGTCGGAGAGTGCCCACATCGTGTTGCAGACGAGATTGGGATGCGGCCGGGGGAACAGGTAAACGGAATCGTCGGTGTGGATCATCTGCGCGGCTTCGCCGTCCCCGACGACAGCGCTGCCCATCGTCGACAGGAGAAACCCGTCGCCCAGGACCTTTGGCAGGACCTGCATCACCCACGGGTGGATCGCCACGCGCTGCCAGACCTCGCCGTCATTCAGAAGATCGAACCAGCGTCGCGTCACGAAGCCGGTGAACGGACCGGGAGGGATGTCACCGCCCGGGCGTACCGTCTCGAGACGTTCCAGTTCGGCAGCGATCTCCGCGAGGAAATCAGGCTCGATCGCGCCTTCCATGATGGCGACCCCGTCGCGCGCGATCTCGTCAGCGAAGCCCGTTACCTCGGCATCCGTCAGATTCCTCATGTCAGCAGTCGCTCGTCTTGCCCAAGTCTGTGGCGGTGACAATAAGCGCGATCACGGCAAGTGCGCAATCACTCAGGTTGTGGTGCTCCGCAACGCGGGCGTCTGCCGCTGTGCGGTGGTGCGCAGCATCGCCCCGCTCGTCACGAGGCCGAGGACTGCGAATCCTGAAAGGAACCAGAAGAAATGCTGATGCCCCTCGATGCCGGGCGTCGCGTCCACGAGAATGCCCGCCACGAGGGTCACGAAGATGTCGGGCGTGTAGCCAATGATCGAGACGACGCCGACCGCCGCGCCGGTCACGGCGATCGGCACCTTCGCTTCCCCGAACAGCGCAAAGTAGAGGCCGCGCAAACCAAACATCGCGGCGCATGTGACGACGACGTTGCCGAGCAGCAGCCACGCGGCGCCGCCACCACCCGGCGTCGTCAGCGCGAACACGAGGTGTGAGATCAGAAGGAGCACGAAACACAGGATCAGCATCCGCGAGACCCCAAGCCGGTCCCCCATCAGGCCCGCGCCGAGAGCCGCGAACGGACGGACCCATGTCCCGAGCGTTGCGATCTGTGCGGCCTCGACCTCGTCCATGCCCCAGCCCTGCACGGCGTACAGGGTGTAGTTGTCGAAACCCTTGTAGGCGACGTACGCGCTGAAGACGATGAGCGCCTGCATCCACACCACCGGCAGGCGCATCACGCGCGAAAGCCCGCGCATGACGACGGTCGTGCTCGCGCTTACCGTGTGCGGTTGCGTGGCGGGGAGGGCAAACCACACGAAGAAACCTGCTGCCGCCGTGACGCCCGTGTAGCCGTAGATGACGATCCGCAATGCGGAAGTCTTTTCGTCGAAGGTGGCAACGCCGTAGCCGTCGGGAAATGCGAGAGCGAAGATCAGGACCCCGATCGAGGACAGCGCAGCGGCCAGGAAGCCGCGTCCCGCGTCCAGTATTCCGTAGGCGCGGCCCTGCTCGTCATCACCGCCCCAGTCCCGCGCGGCACGGATCAACGCCGCCCAGAAGAGCAATACGGTCGAGATGCCGAAGAACGCCCAGACGAGCATCGCTTCGAAATAGCCGGGAAACGTCGCCAGATAGAGCCCGCCGATTGCGGTGACCCACAGCGAGGACGCCATCAGCGTGCGTGCCGGGAACCGGTCGGCAAGCGCGCCGCCGGGGAGGTAGGCCAGCATCGCAACGATGCCGTAGACGCCCTGCGCCGCCCCCAGTTCGGTGGCGGTCATGTCGAAGAGTTCCAGCATCGACGGGCGGAAATACCGGGCGACGTGATAGGGCAGGGCATAGACCGCTTCGCCGGCGACGATGAGGCCAAGCATGAAGGCGAAGCGCTGTGTTGGGGTGCTGACGGAGGTGCTGATTGAGCTGCTGATGCAAGTGTCCCGTGTTTTGGGTTCCGAGCGTAGCACCGATCCACGAAGTGAGGCGCAGGCGCAATGCGGCTGAACCGTTGTCTGTGCTCCCCGTTTCCGGCAGGCTGAGCGCTTGCGACAAGCGGTATCAGGCGTCGTCCTTGCGCGAGCCCATCAAAGTCTTCATATCGTCGCCGGGCGAAGTTGGTGAGGAGCGGACAATCCTCAAGCACGCGATCGCCCGTATTGCTCGCGAGTTCCAGGATGTCGTGCCGGTCGAGTCGTTCATGTGGGAGCACCGCTGCAGTCATCCCGGAGCACCAGCGTCCTGCGGCATTCTCGACCGTCGACGGAGGCGTCTTCCGGATCTTGGAGTTTGGCGCGCCGGAATGGCTGTTCGAACACAAGGCGGCGGTGACGCGGCTGCACGTGAGGCAAAGTGAGCTCTATGCGGCAGGACTGGACGGGATTGCATCCGTGTACGACCTGCAGCAGGAAGCAGTCGTGGCATCAATCGCGCACTGGGGTCCGGTACAGGGTGTCGAGCCGGTGGGCCCAAGGCTGATCGCAAGTCTCACCGAGAATGGCTTCCTGCAGGGTCATCTGGTCATTCGAGCCGGAACTTGTGGAATTCGTGACCAACAACCGACTTGACGCGTTCGGTGCGGCCGTGCGGGATGCGGACAAGTCGAACCCGGCGCACGTCGCGATTCTGGAGAAGA
>PBVL01000206.1 GCA_002728675.1 Gammaproteobacteria bacterium | reverse complement strand
GCGAAGACCGTCCTCGACGGCCGCCATCAGATGGCGTGCGATGCCCGAGCGCCGTTGGTCCGGATCGGCCGCAACCTTGTGGACCCAGCCGCGTACACCGTCGAAGCCCGCGACGGCGGTGCCGACAACCGCACCGTCCAGCTCACAGACGAAGAAGAGTTCAGGCTGGACGCCACGCTTGATGCGGATGAGGTCTGCGGGTGCGTTCCAGGGTGGGTCGTCCGCGAACACACGATCCAAAAGCCGCACGACAGCGTCGTGAACGGCGGCCCGGTACATGCGAACTGAGAGCGGGTTCATCTGCACAGATTAAGGGATCGCGGGAGGCGATTACAGGTGCGGGCTGGTCCTTGGGTGGCTCGGGCGCACCCGCTAGAATGCGCCGGGGCCGCATCCGCGCTGGCCCGCGCTGCACACGTGCTGCACAGAACGCGCGCTCGACAAGGGACATACGGTGAACGCTTTCCAGGCCTGGTTGCAGGGAGCTGTTGGCAAATCGCGCCTGGAGGAGGTGCTGGCGCTGCTCCTTTTCTGCCCGATGCTCATCCTGATGCTGCAGAACCACGACCACGCGGCGTTCCGGGCGAGCGACATCAACAGGATCGTCGTGACCGGGATTGTGCTCGCCAGCTACATCGTGATCGTGAAGGTGCAGGTCTGGCTGCCGGACGTGTTGGTGCGGTTCATGGCAGGCGGCATCCGGTTCATGCGTGACGCCCTGCCGTTCATGCTGTGCATCGTCATCTACACGAACATGCACAACATGGTGCACATCGTGAATCCCAACGATGTCGACCCGATGCTCGCGGAGTGGGATCTCGCGCTGCTTGGTTTCCACCCTGCGGTCGAGTTGCAGCCCTGGGTGACCGAGCCGCTGACCGACACCATGGCGTTCGCGTACTCGCTCTTCTTTATCCACCCGCTGATTCTGCCGCTCATCCTCTACTGGCGCGGTCAGTACGAGTATTTCCGGTACACCATGGTCTGTCTGATCCTGACGTTCTATGTCGGGTACATCGGCTACATCCTCTTTCCGGCCACCGGACCCAAGTACGAGTTGGCCGAGTTGTTCACCGTGCGTCTGAACGGCACCGCGATCACCGATCAACTCGAGTTCCTCATGAACGTCGAGATTTCGGAAAGGACCCGGCGCGACGCGTTCCCGAGTCTGCACAACGCGATTACCCTGCAGACGCTGCTGTTCGCGGCCCTGTATGTGCGTTGGTACTTCTGGCTCATGCTGCCGCTCGCACTCCTGCTCTTCGCGGCGACGATCTACCTGCGCTACCACTACGTCGTCGACATGCTTGCCGGGTACGTCCTCGCGCTGGTCGTGTTCTGGCTCGGCCCGAAGCTCGAGCGCGCCTGGAATCGATGGGCCAGACTCTATTAAGGTGGCGCCAGCACGCCGAATCGTGCTGAAGTTGAGGTTGCGGCTGCAACCACGTGAGCAACACGTGACCAACAGGAGGCGCGATGCGCGAAGAATTCGAGGAGAACGGCTACTACGTCCTGCGGGGCGTACTCACGGAGCAGGAGGTGGACCGGCTGGCCCGCCCGATCCGGAAAGGCTTCGACAGCGGTGACTACGACTCACATCGCGGGGAGGGGGTGTACCCCGAGCCGGGTGTCTATTCCATGGGACCCCGCGTGCTGGAGGCCGATCCGGAGATCGCCGAGGTCAGTCTGGCGCATCCCAGGATCGTTGCGGCGATCGAGGAGTTGTTCGATGAGCCCGCCACGCTCGCCCAGTACTGGTCGATCATGCGTCCGCCCGGTACCGGCGTGACGGACGAGCCTTTCGTCAAGGGCAGTGGCGCGCACTACGACTACAAACCCTGGCGCTGTGTCGGCTCCTACGTGAAGTGGATGTTCGCGGTGATCCCGTTTGTGGACTACCTGGAATCGGCGGGGCCGCTTGTCGTTTCCCCGGGCTCGCACCGTCAGACGTCGGTGCTGCCTTCCGACGGTCGCGTGCACCCGGTGGACGCCGCGCGCGTACCGAAGGCGGGCGATATCACTCTGGTCGATCCCAACCTGCGCAAAGGTGACGTTGTGCTCATGCATGGCTTCACCTGGCACGAAGCGCGGCCCAATTACGGCAACTTGGCGCGCTGCGGGCTCTACATGAAGTTCCACGCCAAGTCGTCACCGCCGGCATGCGGTCCCACCATCTACCCAACGGCCGTGCACGACGCGCTGTCGCCGGAGATGCAGCACCTCGTGCCGTATCACCGGGGCGACGGGCAGTACGCGGCGGTGCGTGACGAGCCCGTGGGCGGTGTGGACGCTGGGCAGTTGCTGATCGAGGACGCGGACGAACGGGTCCTGATGTTGGGCAGCAACGAATCAGGCTGGCGCCTGCCGCGGTTCGATGCGGGTGAAGACCCGTCGGCGCACATCCTCGATGTATGCAACGTCATGGGGTCGGTGCAGGCGGGCGCGCTCGCGCAACTTGGACTCATGATCCCCTGGCTCTCCTGGCTGCAGGACACCGGCCTCCGGCAGGAGGAGTCGGGCGAGACCCGGTGCCGGGTCTACGGTCATCGTCTGGAAGAGTCCGCGCCCGAGGTTAGCGGCCCCGGGGCGTCTGATGGCTATGCGTGGCTCTCGGCAGGGGAGCTGACCGATGCGCTCGCGGACGGCTTGCTGCTCGAAGGTGAGGACGTCATGACCTGGCTGCACATGTGGCAGAACGAGGAAGATGAAGATGGCAACGCGGTCACACGGAGTTTTGGCGTGCCGTCCACCCACGTGCAGTATTTCCGCTTCAACGGCAACGGGAACGAGCCCGGAACCTATCGTGTCGGAGAGTTCGACGCGGAGGGCAAACCGAAACAGGACGCCGTGAAGGCTGCCTGAACAGCTCGCATCCTTCGTTGCCGGGGAAGAGCCCGTCCGCCTTCCGCTTACAAGGGTTTCCGGAAGACGAAAAAGTGCTGCTGCGGGAGGAAGTCGCCGGTCTCGACCCAGTTGAGTCCGAGTGCCGCCATCTCGCGCGTGGCCTGTGCCTCGCTCATCTTGTGCAGCCGCTTGATCGGCACCCGCGGGTCCTCCGCGCGGTACTCGATGAGGATGAGCTTGCCGCCCGGTTTGAGTGACGCGGCGATCGCTTCGCCCATCTCCTTCGGGTGCGAGAACTCATGATAGGCATCGACAATGAAAGCGACGTCGACGCTGGCGACGGGCAGATTTGGAGTGTCGATCGAGCCGAGCACCGTCTGCACGTTCGAGAGGCCCGTGCCGCGAACCTTTGCATTGAGCATGGCGATCATCTCGCGCTGGATGTCCACCGCGTAGACCCGGCCTTCCGGCACGCGTCGAGCGACGGGGATCGTGAAGTACCCCGTGCCGGCACCGATGTCGGCAACGACGCTGTCGGGTGCGAGCGGCAGGCGCGCGATCAGAAGATCGGTGCGCTCTTCTGATCGCCGTTCGCGCCGGTCCAGCCAACCCGCACCGAGGTGGCCCATCACATGGGAGATTTCCCGGCCGAGATAAACCTTGCCGATGCCGTCACGGGAAGGCGTCACGTAGTCGTAGCCCGAGGACGGTGAGGATGTTGAGGTGGCTGCCGGGCGGGCTTGCGCGTCTGCCCCGGGTGAGGGTGCGTTGACGCCCGGTTCTGCGCAGGCGGCCACGACCACCGTCGCCAGCAGCATGAGAATCCATGCGCGCTGTCCCCGAACCTGATGCAACGTGCTTGTTGTCATGGTGGTCACTACGCCGGGAGGCGTAGTGTGGATCGCCCACCGGGCAAAACTGAACAGATGATGGTGTCACGCTGAGGACAGGGGAAGGCAGCCCGCTGGCCCTGCTTTCTGCGCCAGTGTCAGCCGATCATGTGCCCTACGTGCGTGCGCGTGATGGTCGGACATTGAAAACATGTCCGGCACGAATTCGCAGGGGTTCCGGCGAAGAGCACCCTCGCTCCGAGTCTGCCGGTCCGCGGTGGCGCGATCTGCAAAGAAGCGCGCCATGCGGCCGCTGCATCCGTACTCGTTTTGGCGGGAGCCTGCGGTTAAGGTAGCGCCCTTTGCCGATGCAGCCCGCACTCTTGAACCTGCCTTTCACCCCTGGTCCTGACGATCTCTGGTTCCTGCCGCTGGGCGGCTGCGGCGAAATCGGCATGAATCTGAATCTATTCGGTCACGACGGTGCGTGGTTGATGGTTGACTGCGGCGTCACCTTCGAGGAGACCGCGAAGGGTCAGCAGGTGCAGATGGCGGATCCGGCGTTCATCGCAGATCGCGCGGAACAGCTTGCGGGCTTCATCGTGACGCATGCACACCAGGATCACTTCGGCGCGGTGCCCTGGCTCTGGCCCATGCTGGAGGCCCCCGTTACCACGACGGCGTTCACGGCCAACGTGCTCATCGGCAAGCTGCGGCGGGAGCGGGTCGATGCGCCGGTCATGACGGTGCGCGAAGGCAGTACACATCAGTTTGGCCCGTTCACAGTGACCTGGCTGCCCATCACGCACTCCACGCCGGAGACGAACGCGCTGCTCATCGAGACACCCGTTGGCCGCGTGCTGCACACAGCGGACTGGAAGATTGATGAGAATCCGGTCGTGGGCGACGGTTTCGACGCCAGACAGTGGCAGCAGCTTGGCGACATCGATGCGGTCATCTGCGACTCGACGAACGCGCTCAGCCCTGGCCGGTCCGTGTCGGAAGCGGCCCTTGCCGCCGATCTGACGGAGGAGATTGCAGGCGCGCCCGGACGGGTCGTCGTTGGCTGCTTTGCGAGCAACATCGCGCGGCTGCAGACGCTGGGCCACGTTGCAGAGCAGACGGGTCGCTACATTGCGCTCTTTGGCCGCTCGTTGCAGCAGATGGCCCAGGCGGCTCGGGGCGCTGGCTACCTCGCTGAGTCGTTCAACGCGATTGCGCCCCGCGACATCGGATATCTGCCGCGCAACGAGGTGCTCGCGATTGCCACCGGCAGCCAGGGCGAGGTGGGCGCGGCGCTCAGGCGGCTTGCCGAAGACAGCCACCCGGATCTCAATCTGGACCCCGGCGATCGGGTTCTCTATTCCTCGCGCGCGATCCCTGGAAACGAGCAGCGGATCAAACGGTTGAACGCGCAGTTCATGGAGCGGGGGATCGACGTTGTGCATGCCGACGCGAGCAATCGCCTGCTGCATGCATCGGGACATCCCTGCGCCGAAGAACTGGAAGACCTCTACCGTTGGGTCGCCCCGCGGATCGCGGTGCCGGTCCACGGCGAGCCCGAACACATGGTTGCCAACGCCGATATCGCGCGCAGAGCGGGCGCTGCGGTCGCACTGACCGGACGCAACGGCGATCTGTTCCGTCTTGGACAAACGCCATCGGTGCTGCGCGAGGCGGTTCCGGCGGGGCGTATGGCGGTCGACGACCGCGGGCGCATTGTCCCTGCTCTCCCGGCGATTGACCCGCAGCGCCTCCGAGTTGACCCCGACTTGCCCGTGCCCTGACACTGGGCCGCTACTCACTCAGTTCTGGCGCCGTCCATGGGCGCTGACGACCGCTGACAACAAGGAACAAGAATATGGCCGGGATGGATATTGGCGTCTGCGTCGCATCGCACGTCGGCGACATCGATTATGTCGTCAGGGCGGAAGAGCTTGGCTACTCTCACGCATGGCTTGCCGACAGCCAGATGCTGTGGTCGGACTGTTACGCGGCGCTCGCGCTGGCCGCAACCCGTACGTCGAGGATTCAACTGGGTACCGGTGTCGCCGTGTCCGGGACGCGACCCGCGCCGGTCAACGCGGCGAGCATCGCGACGATCAACGCGCTGGCGCCGGGACGCACTTTTTTCGGTGTCGGTTCCGGCAACACGGCGATGCGGGTGATGGGGATGAAACCTCACCGGATTGCGGAGTTCGATGCGTACCTGGATGAACTGGGTCCGCTTCTCAAAGGTGAGGAAGCGGTACACGCGGGCAAGCCCATCCGTCACATCATGCCGGACAAGGGGTTTGTGGACTTTGATGCGCCGATCCCGCTGTATGTGTCGGGTTTTGGTCCGCGGTCGCTTGGCCTCGCGGGCAAACACGGCGACGGTGCGGTGCTGGCGATGCCGGCCAATCCCGGGGTCATGGAGAATGTCTGGCGGATGCTGGGGAACGGCGCCTACGAGGCAGGCCGGGAGATCGTGCGTGAGGAGTTTTACACGACGGGTCTGACGACCATGGTCTTGCTGGAGGACGGCGAAGCGGTCGACTCCGAGCGCGTGAAGTCCCAGTGCGGCGCGATGGCGATGGCGGGGGTGCACTTTGCGTACGATCAGTTCCGCAACTTTGGCCGCCAGCCGCCAAACGCCCTGGCCGGTATCTGGGACGACTATCGGGCGATGCTCGAATCGGAACCCGAGGAGCGACGCCATCAGCGCATTCATGCAGGCCACAACTGCTGGGTGATCCCCGAGGAAGAGCGGTTCCTGACGCCCGACGTCCTGAAGGCAAGCTCGCTGATCGGGACCCGGGACGAACTGATCGATCAGTTGACGGGCGTGTATCACGCGGGGCTCGATCAGATCATGATCCTGCCGAACTACGATACGCGTTTCGACGTGCTGGAAGACGTCGGCAAACACATCATTGGCAACGTAGCCTGAGTGGAGATATCGAAATGACGCTACCGAAACGGATGCTGGGCGGCTCGGGAGTCGAGGTCACAGAATTGGGCATGGGTGGCGCGCCGCTGGGTGCCATCGGGGCGCGGCTGACGGGTGAGGAGGCGGATGAGATTGTGCATACCGCCTGGAACGCCGGGATCCGCTATTTCGACACGGCGCCGTTGTACGGCCACGGTCTGTCGGAAAAACGCGTCGGGCACGGGCTGTCCACGCTGGATCGGTCGAGCTTTGCGCTCTCCACGAAGGTTGGCCGGCTCCTCGTGCCAATCGCCGAGGGTGAACGTTTCGACGGGATGCGGGACGAAGAGCCGTTCTCGATTCAGTACGACTACTCCTACGACGCCGTGCGCAAGTCGTTCGAGTCCAGTCTCGAGCGACTCGGGCTCGACCGTGTCGACGTGCTGCTCTGTCACGATATTGACACGTGGACCCATGCAGACGCCCAACCGGGCATCTTCGAGACTGCGAAAGAGGGCGCTCTGCCGGCGTTGATGGATATGCGCAAGGAGGGCCTGGTCCGCGCGGTTGGCCTCGGCGTCAACGAGTGGCAGGTCTGCAGTGACGTGCTGGACCTGTTCGATGTCGACTGTTTTCTGCTCGCCGGGCGGTTTACGTTGCTCGAGCAGGAGCCACTCGAGACGTTCCTGCCGAAGTGTCTCGAACACAACGCATCGATCATCATTGGTGGACCCTACAACTCAGGATTGCTCGCGCAGACCGAACGCCGGTTCGCGACTTACGACTACAAGCCTTCTCCCGACGACCTGTGGGAGAAGGCGAACGCGATTCGCGGTGTGTGTGAGCAACATGACGTCGACATGCGGGCGGCGGCACTGCAGTACCCGCTGCGTCACAAGGCCGTTGCGAGCGTCATCCCCGGGGTGCGGTCACTGGACGAGATGCAGCAGAACCTCTCGCTGATCCAGGCTGATCTGCCGGACGCGCTGTGGCGCGACCTCGATGCGGCCGGTCTTGCGCCGTATATCGAGGTCTGACGTGACGGATCGATCAGGGTGCTATCCGGCGGCGGACTGCTCGTCGGCATGCATCGTGAGGTGGCGTTCCCACGCGCCGACCATGTTGTCGAACGTCGCTTCACCGATGACCGCGCCGTCGTCGTCGATGAACTCGAAGAGTCGGCCATCAGGTGCATGGCAGGAATAGAAGACGACGCCCCCTTCCGGGCCACCGCGCTCCATGTGTGGATTGGCGTCTTCGCCGGTGGAGCGCGCGTATTCGCCTTTGACGCGTTTCTTTGGTGTTGTCGAGCCGTCGGGGTGCAATTCCAGCAGGTGTTGTTCACCTTCCATGATCAGCACGGTGGTCGACGCCAGGTGGCGGTGACGCTGGCAGTGTCCGCCCTCGGCGTTGAAGCGCAGTACGAAATCGACGGTACGGGCGTCCCGGTCCCAGCCCAGCATTTGAAAGTCGTACGCCATTGGGTAGCTGAGTGATGGATCGCTCACGGTCTGCCAGGCGCCAGGGTCGAGGTCGAATTGCAGATTAGCCATGCGTTGCACTCCCAAGAATGAGTCGAGTCTAGCGCCAGTGTGGTGGTCCGTGCACCCGCCTTTGGCCTGACTCTGGTTGGCAGCAACCCAAAAGTTCAGCCGGTTCCCGGGCAAAACCCTGGCCTCGGTCGCCTCTCATGGGCTCTGGCCATCGAGCCGGGGCGCCCGGCGCAGGACACTGATCGTCTTCTTGATTCGCAGCGCGGCCTCGAGGTTGTCCCGTTCGATGGCGGCGCGCTTCGCGTTCTCCAGCGCAGCCAGCTTCTCCTCGAAGTCAGCTTGATTGACCGGAGCGAAGGATGGACCGTCAAGGCCCTGGACCATCGGGTGGCCGTGTGCACCAGGGATCAGCACGTCGAAGTCGGGCGTCAGCACCGAGTCCGCGGGCGCCTGACACTCGGCGACGTAGTTCAGCGAGCCCGACGGCTGCCGATAGCCAATCAGCCGCTGCAACTCGACGGGGAGTTCGCGCGCGAGTTCGGGAGGGCAGGCGAGAAGCTGGTTTTCCTCCTGCGCGAGGAACGCAAGCGCGTAGTTGATGTTCATCCCCAGGCGCCGTGACGCCGAGCGGTTGATGCCTGCGCCGTGGACGGACCAGCCGGTCCAGATCAGCACGCTCCCCTGCTTCATCGTTGCCTGGACGGTTGGCTCGCTGTACGCACGCGGCCCGTCGCGGGGTTGGTCGCGATGGCTGCCGAGGACGACATGGGTGGCACCGTTCTCGGCTGTGAAGTCGGAGAGTGCCCACATCACCTCGACCTGTGGATCGAGTCCCGCGTGCTGGAAATCGTGAATCCACATGCCGTTGGCCCGGTGCAGGCTGAGCGCGTGCGGGTGTTCGTCCGAACCGCCGCCAGGCCCGACGTCGATGATCTGTGTCAGATGCAGTTGGAAGGGGTAGCGGAAGCCCTTGCGGCCCGGGCCGCGCTGACCCCTGATGCTGACGGCGTTGCCCGAAAGTCGCTGCTCGGAGAGGATCGAGCGCACGAGGCGCAGGACAGCCGGGTGGGTGACCATGTTGTGGCTGGCCGGTGAGCGTGCGACCAGCGCGCCAACCCGGCGCGTGCCTCCCAGTCCGTGCAAGCCGTGTGGCGTTGCGTCGATGTACGGACGCATTTGCGAGATCAGTTCATCGCACACAGTCGGGTCGATGGCATTTTCGATGACGACGAAGCCGTGCTGATCGACTGCATTGAGCGCTGCCGCGTCGAACTCTGCTGCGTCGTCCGAATCTACTGCCGCATAGTCGAGTCGACGAAGTTCGTGGGTACCGAAAGTATTTGTGACCTGCATTGGGATTCTGCGGTGACGCTCGTGAGTGGACTCTACATGCTGCCACATGCCGAAGCGTGGGCAGCGGGGAGCCGTGTGCGGGAACGACGGATATAGTTCACGGGGCTTCCCAACCGCAAGTGTGTCCTCGATCAGCTCGGTTGGGGGCTCCGTCGCAGTCGTCGGAAAGGAAAGTTCCTGCGTTATTGACGGTTGGCCCTGACGGATTCAGACAGTGTCTGTATGGCGTGCGCTGGCGCGAGTGAGGACTGCGCGATCATTCGTCCGGAGGTGGCAACGTGTCGTTGGCTTTCGCGCCTGAGTTCCCGATGTGAGACAGAGTTTGCGTTGCCATGCGACTACTGCATTGATTTACAGTCGTCTCGGGGTAACCTCAGGTAAAGCGGCACGAGCGCCGCGGCACACAACACGAACCCGCCGGTCACCATGAAGACGAGTTCCTTGCCGAGCAGGTCGTAGACCAGGCCACCGGCGAGCGGGCCGATGGCCGCGCCAAGTCCGCTGGCAAACTCGATCCGCCCAAACGCGCGTCCGGTGCCTTCCGTCCCGGCCGTGTCGCCAACCAGGGCATTCCGCGAAACGTCCGCGATGATGCTGCCGATGGCCGAGAGCGTGAACAACGCGATGATCAGGATCAGAGTCGGCAGATGCGGGATGGAGAAGTAGAGGACTCCCGTGCCGACCCAGCCGAGCGTCATCGATCGGGCACGGCCCAGGCGCTGTGCCAGTCGCCCGAGATAGCCGGGCAATATTGCGTAGACCAGTCCGAGTGGCAGGAACGCCCCGGCCAGCACGCGCATCTCGAGATCGAAGCGTGACTGCAGGTAGACGAGATACAGGGGCTGGACGAACGAGGTGCCAAGGGCCGCGATGACGACCACCACCGTCAGTCGGTTCAGCAGTGACGGCATCGTGAACTCGCGTACGGCGTCGTTGTCGGGTTTGGGTAGGTATGTTTCAGGGAGTCGGACGGCCGCGTAGCCGCAGGCGACGACGGCAACCAGGGCAAACGTCGCGAACGACAACTGCCAGGCATGCAGCGGGATGACGCCGACCAGCGTGAACGCAAAGAAGGCGCCGATCATTCCCCCCCGGCCCTGGCTCGCCATGTTTGACCCCATCGCCGCCGTGCGCGTCTCCGGGTCCGTCAGATCCGCGGTAATGGTGTCGGTCGAAATCAGCATCCCGGCGAGCGCGACGCCGTGCACGAAGCGTGCAACGTAGAGCGGCCAGAGCCCTTCGGCGAGCGCATAGAGCGCGTTCGTCAGGGCGTAGCAGGCGAGGCTCGCAAGAAAAAACCGGCGCCGGCCGAACCGATCGACGCCCCAGCCCACCGCGGGGCGCAGAATCAGCAGGGCAACCGTGAAGAGGCTGAAGAGCACGCCAATCTCGAATCCGCCTGCGCCGAGGTCCTGGGCGCGGAGCGGCAGTCCGAACGTGACGAACACCATCGGCAACGCCACGAGCAGCAGGCTGCGGCGGACGACGCGCAGTCCGGGCGGCGTGGCCTCGCCGTTCACTGCATCCGACGTGCCGCTCAGCGCAGGAAGCTCGAGCGGAAGCGAATGCCCCACTTGCCGTTTTCGAGCGTTGCGATCCAGAAGGTGTCGAAGCGGTTGTAGACCTTGCCGCACTTGTCGTAGCGCGCCATGACCAGAGCCAGGTGCACCTTGTCGTCACCTTCGTGGACAACCTCGGCCGATTCGAGCACGGTGTGATCCCACCCCTCGCCGCGCAGTCGCGACTCACCGTTGCGGCTGCCCGTCGCGAAGTCTTCGGCGGACCCGACCGTGCGGTACTGGTTGTTGGCAAGTCGCACGTGAGGGTAGTTCAGCGTTCCCGCGAGTCTCTCGTGATCCTGCGCGTTGAATGCGTCGACGAAAGCACGCGCGGCGGCGATGCCGGGGTTGTCTGCCATTGGAGCTGCCTCACTCGTGAGTGGCGGCGATTATACTCGGGCGCTTTTCGAAGGAGCGCGGCGGGATGCAGTTCGAGAGTGGAGAGGTGTCCGCATCCACTATCCCTGGGTCGGACCGCGTGGGGCCCCGCCGGTGGTGCTCTCGCACAGGATCACCGACTCTGCCGAGTGTTGGCCAGGTGTCGCCGCTTTGCTTGCCGGGCATTTCGACCTGGTGATGGTCGATGCACGGGGGCATGGCAAGTCGGGGCGGCCGGAGGCGGGTTACAGCTACGAGAAACAGGTGTCCGCCCTGCGCGCGGTGGACTGGGAACAGACGGTCGACGCGCTGCACTGCCCCACCTTGCTGGTCACGGGGGATGTGGCGGCGGGCGCGGATCGTCACGCGCACCATCGCCGAAGCCGCGGTGCAACGCAACCCGAGGCTCAGGGAAATCCGCGTCGGTGGTGCCGGTCACAGCATCCGCCGAGACCGCAGGGCGGCGTTTCTCGAGGCGCTGCGCCGGTTCCTGCTGTGAGCGCCCTAAGGGGGGCAAAAACGCCGGTACCGGGAGCCCGTGGTGACAGGTCCTCTGCGAGACGCTAGTCGTGCGTCGTGATGGGGTCCTGCAGGCGCATGTCCCTGAACGCTTCCACGTCCTGGGACTTTGCCTTGTCGACGTCCTCGAGTTCGGCGGG
>PBVL01000205.1 GCA_002728675.1 Gammaproteobacteria bacterium | reverse complement strand
GGGCGTGTCCGGCCCCGGCCGCCCAACACCCACGCGGGCACGCGCGGATCTCACCTGGTGTATCCGCAGCCCATCGCTGCTGGCTCCCGGCCACGGCCGGACCTGGTATCCGGACGATGCGTTCTGGACAGCGCAGGCGTTGCATGGTCCGCAAAGCCTGCCGGTACCGCCTGACCCGCATCGCTTCCGTCTGGGCAATCACTTCGAAGCGCTGGTTGCCACCTGGGTCGATCATGCCCCGGACCTGACACTCCTGACGCGCAATCTCCAGGTGTTCGACGCCAAGCGCACGGTTGGCGAGTTCGACCTGTTGCTCGAGCGGGACGGATCGCCCGAGCACTGGGAACTCGCCGTGAAGTTCTATCTTGCGGCCGGAGACGGCGCCGATCCCGCTCGCTGGTTCGGCCCCAACACGGCAGATCGCTTCGACCTGAAGTTCAACCGAATGCGCGAACATCAGTTGGTGCTGTCGCAGCACCCGGCAGGCCTCGCCACACTCGCGTCCAAAGGGATCGCCTCACCGTCGGTGGCAGCGATGGTGAAAGGGCGGCTGTTCCACCCACTTGCGCGCTACCTCGACGGGACCTGGGTCGTCCCGGAGACGGTCAACCCGAGCCACTGTCGGGGCTGGTGGGTCTCGCGCGAGGCGCTCGCGGAGCTTCAGGCGCTGGGCGATCGGTTCGTCTGGCTGCCCAAGTCGCTCTGGCTGGCACCGATCGAACCGGGGCACAACCTGGCTTCGATCGACTTTTCAGCCCTCGCTGAACGTGTTGCAGATGCACGGCCACAGCAGGCGGAGCACTATGCGATCCTCGGCCCGGACGGCGCCGAAACCAGTCGGGGCTTTGTGGTCAGCCCGCTTTGGATCGCGCGGACGAACGCGGCGGCGGGCGAGCCTGCTCAATAGCGGTCGTGATGCCGCACCCAGGCCATGGGAAACTCGAGCGCTGCCTCGTCACGCCCCCGCGGCACAAGATCCAGCATCTGGTACGCGGCATTCAGGGCGTCCAGCCCGCGCGAGTAACACGAGTACGTGTGACAGATGCGGCCCTCAGCGTCGCGGGCGAATACCGAAAGCCCGGGCATTTCCTTGCCGTGCGCCGTCGTTTCGCGAAAGTTGTACTCGCCCGGGGTACCGGGCGCGTCGAATGAGACGTGGAAGTCCTCGTTGAAGGTTGTTCCGGCGGAGGAGTACCAGGGGAACCCCCAGCCCATCCGCGCCCTGAAGCCCGCGAAGTCCGCGCTCGGCGCCTTCGATACCGCGGCCATCGCGACGTCGCGCGCGCCGAGGTGCGGCTTGATGGCGTCGTACTGGTCCGCCCAGAACGAGCAGTGCTTGCAGCCTTCCTCCCAGCCGGGGCCGTACATGAAGTGGTAGACGATGAGTTGGCTCTTGCCTTCGAAGAGTTCTGCCAACGAACGCTCGCCGTCCGGCCCCTCGAATCGATAGTCCCGTGCAACCGGAACCCAGGGCAGTTCGCGACGCTGCGCCGCGATCTCGTCCCTCAGCTGCGACAACGCCTTTTCCCTGCGGAGCAGCGCGATTCGCGCCTCGCGCCATTCGGATGCACTGCCGATCCTGCTCATCTGACGCTCCTGTCCGCCGCTGGAGGCAGATTAAGTGGCGTCCCCGCCCTCGTCCAGACTGATGTCCTGGAACTGCAATTCGTAAAGCGTCGCGTAAATGCCTCCGGCAGCCAGCAATTCATCGTGACTGCCGAGTTCAGCAACCTTGCCGTGATGCAGGACGAGAATCCGGTCCGCCTCCGCAATCGTCTGCAGCCGATGCGCGATCAGGATCGAGGTGCGGCCGGCCATGAGTTTGTGGAGGCCATCCTGAATTAGCGCCTCCGTCTCGGTATCGATACTCGCCGTCGCTTCGTCCAGCACGAGGATCTCCGGGTCCGCCGCAAGCACCCGCGCGAAGGCGAGCAACTGACGCTGGCCCTGCGACAGGTTGGCACCCCGCTCGACGAGCTCGGTATCGTAACCGTCCGGCAGTTCACGAATGAACGAATCCGCGTTGACCACAGTCGCCGCCGCGATTGCTTCCTCGCGCCCGACGTCGGGATTGCCGAGTGCGATGTTGTCGAGCACCGTGCCCGAGAAGATGTGGAAGTCCTGCAGGACGACGCCGATGCGCCGCCTGACACCCCGCGAATGCAGATCGTTGAGGTCCAGATCATCGAGGAAGATCATGCCGCGATCGAAGTCGTAGAACCGGCCCAGGAGTCGAATGAGCGTACTCTTGCCTGAGCCGGTCGGGCCGACGATGGCCAGCCGTTCCCCCGCTTCGACGGTCACCGACACCCCGTTGAGAATTGGCCTGCCGGGCTCATAGCCAAACGTCACGTCCCGGAACTCCACCTTGCCCGCCAGCCGCGGGGGCAGCGTGGCGGGCTGTTTCGGTTCGTGGATCTGCTCGTCCCAGTCGAGTGCCTGGAAAATCCGCTCGCCACTCGCCATCGCCCGGAACAGCACATTCAGCTGCTCGCCAAGCGATACGACCGGCGTGAACAGCATGTTCATGAAGCGTGTGAACAGGATCACCCCGCCGAGCGACATCTCGTTCTGAACAACCTCACCACCGCCGTACCAGATGATCACGCCCAGGCCAATCGAAGCGAGCGAGTCGTTGAACGCGCCATACGCCGTCGACAGGTTGATCGACTTGAACTCGTACCGCCGATTGCGTTTGTTGATGTTCGTGTAGGTGGCGAGGTTGCGGAGCTGGCGCTGACTGAGCTGCACTACCTGCATACCCGCGAGGTTCTCCTGCAGATTCTGATTGAGCGAAGAGACGCTGTTGCGGACGAGTCGAAACACCTCACGCGTGAGCCGGCGGAAAAACACGGTCACCACGGCAACGATCGGCACGAGCAGGAGCAGGATGAGCGTCAGGCGCACGCTCGTGCCGAGCATGATGGTGAGCGCCACGAAAAACGGCACGAACTCACCCACGAGTGAGCCCATCCCACGCAACATCTCGTAGAGCGCCTCCACGTCGTTGGTGACCCGGGTCATGATTCGCCCGATCGGCACCTTGTCGAAGAATGAACTTGGCCGCGTCTCCATGTGCCGGAACAGGTCCTGGCGCAGGTCTCGCAGGGCATGCACGATCGAGATGATGAGGGTCATCCTGTGCAGGTGTCCCCCGATGGACGCAACGGTGAGCAACACGAAGAACAGCAAGCCGGCTGCATGGAGTGGCGGCAGGCCCAACTCCGCTTCGAGCCACTGGGTCAGCGCGATCATGCCGAGGTCCGGCATCGTGCTGTTCGCTTCCCCGACGATGATGTAGTCGACCAGGACCCGGCTGATCACGACTTCCATCAGCACCGTCACGAGGCTCGTCAGCAACACCAGGACGGCAGACAACCCCAGTTGCCCGCGATACGGCACGAGCCACTTCGTGATCCGGCCGAGCAACTGCATGTTGAGCACCGCGCCCGACAGTTCCGCATCGAACATCGAGTGATCGCGATTGGCGGCCCGGCTGCTCATGACGGCTGCTCCACAACCTGCCGACGCTGATCGCCCGCGGTCTGGGCCGCCTCGAGCGCGGCATAGAGGCCCCCTGCCCGCAGCAGTTCCTCATGTGTGCCGACTTCCGCAATCCGGCCCTCATCCAGCACGACGATGCGATCGGCGTGCCGCAGGGTGGAGACGCGGTGTGACACGAGAATCGTCGTAGCGTCGCCACGCATCTCCTTCAGCCGGCGCAGGATGTGTTCTTCGGTCTCCGTGTCCACGCTCGAGAAGCAGTCATCGAGGATCAACACGGGGGCATCCCGGATGAGCCCCCGCGCGAGTGTCGTGCGCTGCTTCTGACCGCCCGACAACGTGACGCCACGCTCCCCGATCACCGTCTCCATCTGCAGCGGAAACTCGAGGATCGTGGGACGCAGCGCAGCCGCGTCCGCCGAGTCCCAGACTTCCTCCAGCGCACGCTCGGGATCGTCGTAACTGATGTTGTCCTTCAGCGGTTCGCCGAACAGAAACGGGTCCTGGAGGACCTGAGCGACCTGGGTTCTGAGTTGCGCGAGCGGATAGTCGCGGATGTCGTGGCCGTCCAGGAACAGCTGTCCGGGATTGGTATCGACGATCCGCGTGAACTGTTTGAGTAACGTCGACTTGCCCGAGCCGATGCGCCCCACAATGGCAACCGATTCGCCAGCTTCGATCGTCAGATTGATGTCAGACAGCGACTCCCGGTCGGCGCCCGGATAGGTAAAGGACAAGCCCCGCGACTCGAACCGACCGCGAATCGTGGCCGGAACCGCGGCGCTGGGTGCATCCTCGATCTCCGGGGGCGCATCGAACACCTCGAACAGCCGCCGACTGGCGACCGCCGCCCGCTGCACCAGGGTGACGAAGTTGCCCGCCATGCGAATCGGCTGCAGAAGCATGTTCAGGCAAGCCAGGAAGAACACCAGATCGCCAACCGACATCTCGCCTTCGATCACCAGACTGCCGCCGTAAACGACGATCGCAAGTTGCGCCATCCCCGCGAAATAAGGCATCCACGCACTCATCAGCGAGTTGATCCGGGACTGGTCGACAAACGCCTCCGCATAGGCGTCGTTGGTCGACCAGAAGCGCCGGATTTCGTTCTCTTCCTGGGCCTGCGCCTGGACCGTGCGGATCCCGGAAAGGTTCTCCTGCGTGTGCGTCGAGAGTGCCGCAAGGCGCTCCTGCACGATCTTCGACGCCTCGGCGACACGCCGTGCCCGTCGCGCGGCGTAGATGAAGATCAGTGGCAGCACCGGCAGCATGAGCAGCGTCAGACCCGGCGACTTGTACACCATCGCCGTCAGCGCAAAGAGCGGCGCGTACACCATGATGACGAACTGCACCGTGCCGCCCGAGATCAGGCGCTGCACAAGGGCGATATCGCCGATCGCGCGGGACATGACGTCGCCCACACCGATGCGCGCAAAGAACGCTCCGCCCTGCAACTGAACGCGCCCGTACAGATGCTGCCGCAGGTCGTACGCGACACTGATGCCGGAGCGGCGTACGGCGCGTCGGGCATGGACGACGAAGACGAATCGCGCGAGGACGGTAGCCACAATCCCGAGCGCAATTTCGCCAAGCGTGTACTGGGGTTGATTGCCGCGGAGGAGCTGGTCGACGGCGTCGATCCCCTCGGCGACGAGATAGAACGTCCCAAGCTCGAAGAAGCGCGCGATGAAGAAGGTGGTGAGTCCGCCGGCGATGCGCCACCGGTAGGGACCGACAAACGGCCAGAGACGGAGCAGGTCCTTCAAGACCCGACCTCCGCGGGATCCCGGGCGGCTTCGATTCGAGCAGGGCCAGGGCGCAGCGTCACGGCCGGCAAGGCGGAGATACTCGACGTCGAAATCAAAAGGAATCGCGAAGTGGCGGAGACGACGACAGTTTACACAAGGCGCGACCCCCGACACGAAATCAGGAGGAAATCACGATCCCGAAGGGTCATCGGGCAGACGCCCACACAGGGTCCCCGACGACACGATCCGTAGCCACTGGATTCGAACCCGGGACATCGCCACAATCCGCCCCCATGCCATACACCATCCTAGTCCTCGTACTCGCCTTCACAAGCGGATTCGTGATCATGTCCGTCGAGTTGCTCGGCGGGAAGATCATGGCGCCCTACTTCGGGTCCAGCATCTATGTGTGGGGGAGCATCATCACCGTGTTCATGGTGTCGCTGTCGGTGGGCTACCTCACCGGCGGGCGGCTGTCCGTGCGCAATCCCCATCTGACAAAATACGGCCTGTTCTTCATTGCAGGCTCGATTACCCTGATTCCGCTGGTCGCGGCCGGCGACGCGATGATGGAACTCGTCTTCATGAATCTGGAAGATCCGCGCTACGGCTCACTGGTTGCCGCGGGCCTGCTCTTCTTCGTGCCGACCGCCGTGCTCGGCATGATCGCCCCCTACTCGGTCCGGCTGCTCGTCGACAATCGGGAAACGTCCGGCCAGGTCGCCGGTTCGCTCTATTTCATCTCCACACTGGGCAGCGCGCTCGGGACGCTCGCCACCTCGTTCTACTTCGTACTGTGGTTCGATCTGAACGTGATCATCATGAGCCTGCAGG
This sequence comes from Gammaproteobacteria bacterium, assembly GCA_002728675.1. GTDB lineage: Bacteria > Pseudomonadota > Gammaproteobacteria > Pseudomonadales > Azotimanducaceae. The sequence continues at coordinate 13,663 of PBVL01000205.1, read as the reverse complement.
CCGCCCTCGCAACCGGCGGCGTCGTCGCCATCGTGGCCGGCAGGATGGAGCTCGGAGATGCGCGGCGGTGACTGTGCGATGGATAGAACGGCTGGTCCCGATTCTCGTTGCCATGCTGCTGACGGTGTCGCCATCAGTCCAGGCGGCCAGTGAGATCCTGCACGAGGAGAAGTCGCTTTACCGCAACATCGTGGTGAAACAGAGCAATCATCGCCGCTGTCTCGTCTTCAGCGTGCGGCGTGCGGATCGCAATCAGAGCTGCATGGACGTCCGCTTCCCGGAACTGGTCGTGTTCCCCTACGTGAAGATGGTCTTTGCCGGTCTGCTGGTTCACCCCAATCCCGAACGCATCCTCATCGTCGGCCTCGGCGGCGGCACGATCCCGGATGCGTTCGAGACACTGTATCCGGACGCCAGCATCGATGTGGTCGAGATCGACGGTGCAGTCGACCGGGTCGCCCGGGCGTTCTTCGATTACAAGGAAGGCCCCAACACCACCGTCGCGATCGCGGACGCGCGCGTGTACATCCGGCGGGCCTCGCTGCGCGGCAAGCGGTACGACGTCATCGTGCTCGACGCGTTTACGGGTGACTACATCCCGGAACATCTCATGACGCTGGAGTTTCTCGAGGAGACCGCCGCGCTCCTGACACCGGAGGGGGTTGTGGTGGCCAACACGTTCTCTTCCTCCATGCTCTACCACCACGAATCACAAACGTACGCGAAGGCTTTCGGGAAGTTCTACAACTTCCGCATGCCCGGCACGCTCAACCGCGTGGTCATCGCGACCCGGCACGGCTACCCGTCACGGGAGGCACTTGCACGACGCGCGGCCGATCTGCAGCCCCGCGTCCGCGCCATGGGTGTCGAGATCGAACGCTATGTGCGTTATCTCTCTCTCGATGTCGACTGGGACACCACGCACCGTCATCTGACCGATCAGTACTCACCGGCAAACCTCCTGCAGGAAGCCCGCTGACGAGCATCCGGGGGCGCGGTGGTATCCTCCCCACGACTCAACGACCGGAGAAGACACGTGTCGCGACGTGGTCTCATTACGATGGACGATGCGGAGGTCGATGCCTTCCTTCGCAGCAACAAAACGATGATTCTTGTCTCGAACGGCCACAACGGCCATCCGCATCCCATGCCCATGTGGTTCGGGATCGAAGACGGCGGCACCATCGTCATGACGACGTTCCGCAAGAGCCAGAAGGTCAAAAACATCAGGAACGACCCCAGGGTCACCTTGCTGGTGGAGGCCGGACTCGAGTACAACGAACTCAAAAGCGTCATGATCTACGCGAACGCGGAGGTCATCGACGACCTGACGGAAACGACCAACGTGATGCTCGGGCTGGCGAAAGGCCGGGGCGAGGTCAGTGACGCCCAAATGGAAGCGGCCCGGGCCAACATGGAGAAGACGGCATCCAAGCGTGTCGTGTTGAGGATGACGCCGACCACGGTCGTCTCGTGGGATCACTCGAAGCTCGGCGGCAAGTACTGAGCAGCGTCCGGGATACGTCCGGGCGTCGCGCGGCCCTGGCTTGCGGGCGTCCGACCATTCATGCCCGAATACGCGCCACCCGCAAAACGGTGTACAGCAGAAATGGATGAAGAACGCCGTCGCCATCCCAGATACCCCAAAGGATCCATCGAACTCAAGGTCGCCCCGCCGGGCATCAAGGGCATCCTGACCCTCAATCCCGATGCCGGGTGCCTGAACTTCTCAGGCACGGGGCTTCAGTTCGAAAGCGATCGCCGCTTCAAGGTGGGCGAGCGGTTGGTGGTCGATCTGAGCGTCTTTGACGTTGCCCTGCACGAGATCAATGCCATCGTCATGAGCGTGAAGGAGGAAGCCGACGGGATTCGCTGTTGCGGCGTCAGGTTCTGCCTCGAAGATCGGCCCATGCGGAAGCCGAAGATCATGCACGCGCTGCTGCAGATCGAAGACAAGCTCCGGACCACCGAAGCCTTCCCCCACGCCTGAAGGCGAGCCTCGCAGCTCGGCCTCGGCCCTGGCTACTTGAAGAGTTTGCGCCCCGCGTACTGGAACGCGAGAAACACGAGCACGCCCAGACCCAGCAGGACTTCGAAGGAGGCGAAGAACCCGACCAGAATCCGCAGTTTCGAGAGCACCAGCACCGTACCGAAACTGAGCGCGATCAGCAGCATCAGACCCGAGAGTCTCCCGAAACCTGGCAGGCGCTCGAAGGCCACCCGACGGCCGATCAGCCAATACGTCAGTCCCATGCCGATCACCGGCACGAAGTACACCAGGAAGTTGACCTCCAGCAGGTTGGTGCGGGTGAGGAAGAGCGCATAGCCGATGAGGACCGCGCTGACCGTGCCCGGCACCCCGACGGCGTAGATGATGACCGAGTAGCAGTAGTCCCACGCGCTCTTGCCGCCCTCCCGATCATAGGGCACGTCACCGAGCAGCCAGGCTGCTGCCGGCAGGACCGCGAAGTAGCCCAGGATGACGGCCGGGTAGGCGCCAAGCGCGTCGATGAGGTCCTGAGCGGTCATGCCACACTCCCGATTTTCACAACTTGACCCCGAAATCAACAAGAAACACGACCGTTGATCGGCGAATACACCAACCACATCTTGTATCCTCCCGGCGAAGTGGGCACTATATCTAGTCCGTGTCGCCAAAGCGGTACAGAGGGCAAAACAGCGGCCTGTGTCTCATTCCGCACTGTTTCGGGTCAGTTGAGACGGCTTCAGATTACCCTTCAAGCCTACCAGAGCACCACCCGCCCCACCCTTCCGGGCCCGGGGGCCGGAACAGGCTCAGACGAAGTGGGGCGCGGAACGAGGACGACAGCGCGAGATGAACAATAACTATGAGGCGCATCGCGCCCGACCTGCGCGATACCGGGTGCAGACTGCACCGCGCCGCGGAGCCGCCAGAGTGACGAGCACGAAGCCTTGAGCTTTGAAATTCGAAAGAAGCAGGGGGACCACCAGGGCGTACCATCGCACGACGCAGTCGGCCGCACGGCCGCGCGCAGCGTACTCGCGACACGACGCCCGGACCGCCGCAACCGAACAATCCGACAACAACGACACCCCGGACGGCACCATGCCCGACCGGGCACAACCATCCTCCTGAGGTAGCCATATGGATTCGAGCGCGTCCAAACCCAATCTCCAGCCGATCCCGAGTTCAGTCGGTGAAATCAAGTATCAGGAGACGTCCGTCGACATCTGGGAAGGCAAGTATTGCCTGAAGACCAAACGCGGCGAGATGGTCGACGAGAACATGGACGATACCTTTGCGCGGGTCGCAAAGGCCCTCGCCGAAGTCGAAGAACCGGACGTGAGGGAGCACTGGCGCAAGGAGTTCCTATGGGCGCTGCGTGGGGGCGTCATCCCCGCCGGGCGCATCATTTCCAACGCAGGTGCGCTCGAACACAAACCTGCCACTTCCACCATCAACTGCACGGTGTCCGGGACGATCGGCGACTCGATGGAGGACATCCTACACAAGAACGTCGAAGCCGGCCTGACCCTCAAGGCAGGGTGCGGCATTGGCTACGAGTTCTCGACGCTCCGACCGAAAGGCGCCTACGTATCGGGCGCGGGTGCCTACACCTCAGGCCCGCTCTCCTTCATGGACATCTACGACAAGACCTGCTTCACGGTCTCTTCCGCCGGCGGACGCCGCGGTGCCCAGATGGCCACGTTCGAGGTGGGTCACCCCGACGTCGCCGAGTTTGTGCGTGCCAAACGCGAAGACGGCCGTCTGCGCCAGTTCAATCTCTCGCTGCTCATCACGAGCGAGTTCATGGAAGCCGTCAAGAACGACGCCGACTGGCCCCTTTCCTTTCCGCTGACCGAAGCCGAACACGAATCGGACGAACTCAACCTAAACGATCCCAGGCAGGTGCTCTGGCGGGACTTCCCGAGCACCGGGCGGTACATCACCAACGACGCAGGGCTGGTCGCCTGCCGCGTCTCGAAGGTGATCAAGGCGCGGCGTCTCTGGGACGTCATCATGTCCTCCACCTATGACTTCGCGGAGCCAGGTTTCATCCTCATCGACAAGGTGAACGAGATGAACAACAACTGGTTCTGCGAGAACATCCGCGCTACCAATCCCTGCGGCGAACAGCCCCTGCCCCCGTACGGCAGCTGCCTGCTCGGCTCGGTGAATCTCTGCCGGTTCGTCCAGAAGCCGTTCACCGCCGAAGCCGCGTTCGACTGGGAAACGTTCCGCAAAGCGGTCGCCATTTTTACCCGCATGCTCGACAACGTGGTCGAGATCAACGGCCTGCCGCTGCCGGAACAGCGTAACGAAATCATGAGCAAGCGCCGTCACGGCATGGGTTACCTCGGGCTCGGCTCGTCCATCACCATGCTCGGCATGAAATACGGCGACTCCGCATCCGTCGGATTCACCGAACAGGTGACGCGCGAACTTGCGCTCGTCGGCTGGCAGGAAGGGCTTGCGCTGGCGCGCGAGAAAGGTGCCGCGCCCATCATGGACGAAGACTTCGTCGTAACGGGAGAGATGCTGCGGCGTCGCCCGGAAATGGTTGCCGACGGCTACAAGCCGGGCGACAGCGTCAAAGGCCGGGTGCTGCACGCGAAGTACTCGCGGTACATGCAACAGATTGCAGAGATCGATCCCGAGCTGATCGAAAAGCTCGCCACCGAAGGCTGCCGTTTCACGCACCATTCATCGATCGCGCCGACGGGAACGATCTCGTTGTCGCTCGCCAACAACGCGAGCAACGGCATCGAGCCCTCCTTTGCACACCACTATTCGCGCAACGTGATTCGTGAAGGCAAGAAGAGCAAGGAGAAGGTCGACGTGTACTCGTTCGAGTTGCTGGCCTACCGCGCCATGGTCAACCCGGATGCACAGCCGTACACCGAAAACGATGCCCAGCGACTGCCCGAGTACTTTGTCACCGCTGACGACATCTCGCCCATCGAACACGTGGACATCCAGGCGGCCGCGCAAAAGTGGATCGACTCCTCGATCTCCAAGACCGCGAACGTGCCGACGGACCATCCATACGACGATTTCAAGGACATCTACCTGTACGCGTACGAGAAAGGACTGAAGGGCTGCACCACCTTCCGTTTCAATCCGGAAGCGTTCCAGGGTGTGCTGGTCAAGGAGCAGGACCTCGAGAACACGACCTATCAGTTCGAACTCGACGACGGTTCGACGCTCGAGGTCAAGGGCAACGAGGAAATCGAATACGACGGGGAACTGCACACGGCGGCCAACCTGTTCGATGCATTGAAAGAAGGCTACTACGGCAAGTTCTGACCACGGATTTCGAGCCCATTCCGGGCGGCGGTAGCACCGAGTGCTGTATTTTTATACAGCGTTCGGTCCACGTGACGACGCTGACCAGTGCCCGGCACGGTCCCGCCCCGCGACAGCGAGAGCGAGCCGGACGTGGCTGGGGCAACCCGTCACGAGAGACGTGTCACAAGAGACGGGCACAGACGAAGCAGGCGCAAGATGCCAAGCGCAGCCGAAACGGAGAAAGACAGACACATGGCAATCAAGATTGAGAAGAACATCGTCGGCTATGGGATCAAGAAAGACGACGAGGACGCGCAGGCGGCAGCTCCCGCCCCACCCAAACGGGTGGGCATGCATGAGGAAATTGGTCGCCCCGAGGAACTCAGGGGCAGCACGTACAAGATCAAGACGCCCATGTCGGAGCATGCGCTCTACATCACCATCAACGACATCGTGCTCGACCCGGGTACGGAGCACGAACAGCAGTGGCCGTTCGAGATCTTCATCAACTCGAAGAACATGGAACACTTCCAATGGGTGCTGGCGCTGACCCGCGTCATCTCCGCGGTCTTCCGCAAAGGCGGCGACATCACGTTCATGGCCGCAGAGATGAAGCAGGTCTTCGATCCCCAGGGCGGCTACTTCAAGAAAGGCGGCAAGTTCATGCCGTCACTCGTGGCTGAGATCGGCGACGTGCTCGAAACACACATGAAGAAAATTGGCCTCATCGAACCGGACGAGTTGTCTGCGGAACAACGCGCGCTGATGGACGACAAACGCGCCGCGCTCGAAGCGCACAACGATAGCGTTGCCGCGAAGGCAGATGCCACAGCGCCAACGGACGACACAAGCGGCGAAGCGCCCGATTACCCACCCGGCTCGCAGCTCTGCAGGAAGTGCAACGTCAAGGCCGCCGTCGTGCTCGACGGGTGTCTGACCTGCCTCAGCTGCGGCGACTCCAAGTGCGGCTGAAGCGCAGCGCGCGGGCGGCCATCATCACCGACTGTTCACCGCGTCGCGCGTAAGAGGGATACCCACGTTGCAGACCTACCTGGACCAGCTCCGCACCATCCTGGATCACGGCGTGACGAAGTCCGACCGCACCGGCGTCGGCACGATCTCGTGGTTCGGCCTGCAGGCGCGCTACGACATGGCGGACGGATTCCCCGCGGTCACGACGAAGAAACTCGTCTGGAAGTCCATGGTCTCCGAGCTTCTGTGGTTCATCACCGGCTCGAACAACATCACCGACCTGAAGGACATCTATCGCTACAACAAGCTCTGGGACGCGAACTACGAAGACTTCGTCGCGCGCCGCGCTGCAGTTGACGATGGCGACATGGGGCGTGTGTACGGCGTGCAATGGCGTCGCTGGCTCGGCGCCGACGGGAACGAGGTGGACCAACTGGCCGAGGCGATCGAGTTGATCCGCCACAATCCCGACTCACGCCGCATCATCGTCAACGCCTGGAACCCCGCCGAAGCCTCTCCCGACGACGTCGCGCTGCCGCCCTGCCACAGCTTCTTCCAGTTCTACGTCGCGAACGGGCGGTTGTCGCTGCAGATGTATCAGCGCTCAGCCGACATGTTCCTGGGCGTTCCGTTGAATATCGCGAGCTACTCGCTACTGTTACACATGATCGCCCGCATCACGGACCTGGAACCGGGCGAATTCATTCACTCAATTGGGGATGCTCACATCTACCTGAACGCGGTCGACCAGGTGCGCGAGCAACTCGAGCGGGCCCCGCTGCCCCTGCCGCAGTTGGTGATCGCGGACCGCGGGCAGGCGTCCATCGACGATTTTGTGATGGACGACTTCGAACTCGAGGGTTACGAATCCCACCCGGCGCTGAAGGCAGCGATGGCGGTCTGACCGGGTGGCAACCCCGGCCCGGCTCAGTCGGCCGGTTTGTTCTGGTCGTACGCGGCAAGCTGCTCTTTGCTCGCCTCCTTCTGGTACTTCGTTTTCCAGTCGGAGTAGGGCTCGCCGTAGACGACCTCGCGAGCCTGTTCGTAGTCGATCTCGACGCCCCGATCTTCGGCCTCTGCGCGATACCACTTGGACAGGCAGTTGCGGCAGAAATGCGCGAGGTTCATGAGATCGATGTTCTGCACGTCCTTGTTTTCGTCCAGGTGCGCCACCAGTCGCCGAAAGGTGGCCGCTTCGATTTCGGTTTGGGTCGCTTGATCCATGCTCGTATGATGCAGTTCTTGAGAAGACAGGCATACGATACTCGATCGTTGCTTCGAGCCCAAAGACTCCCTGCCGTGTGCGGTACGGAAGCCGCTCACTGGCCCATGCCACCGACCGGGAAACCAAGTGTCCGACGTATTTCGTATCGGCCAACGCTGGATCAGTAACGCCGAACCCGATCTCGGGCTGGGCCAGGTTGTCGCAAGCGATGCCCGACTTGTCAGCCTGCGTTTCGAGGTCAGCGACACGGAGCGGACCTACGCGAGAGACAGTGCTCCGTTGACCCGGGCGACGTTCGCGCGGGGCGACCGTGTCCATGCACGGGACGGCATCCAGATGATCATCAGCCGGATCACCGAGCGTGACGGGCTTTTTGTCTATGAAGGCGACTACGCCGGCACTCCCACCGCCATCCTCGAAACGGAACTCGATCCGAGTCTGCGCTTCAGTCGTCCCCAGGAACGCCTGTTCACCCACCAGTTCGATACGAACGAGTGGTTCAACCTCAGATACCAGACCCGGATGCAGCAGGCCCGGCTGGCCGGACTGCGCACGCGGGGCTTGCAGGGCCCACGGGTCTCGCTGATCCCGCACCAGTTGTTCATCGCCGCGGAGGTCTCTTCCCGCTTCGCGCCACGGGTCCTGCTTGCCGACGAGGTGGGCCTGGGCAAGACGATCGAAGCGGGACTCGTCATTCACCATCAACTGCTGACCGGCGCAGCCGAACGGGTTCTGGTGATCGTGCCTCCCGCGCTGACCTTTCAGTGGTTCGTCGAACTGATAAGACGTTTCAATCTCCAGTTCGCCTTGCTTGACGAGGAGCGCTGCGAGGTCATCGAGTACGACAACCTCCCGGAGGATGACGAGACCGCAACCTTCAACCCGTTCGAGGCGCAGCAACTCATGATCTGTTCGCTCGATCTGTTCGGGTCCGAGCGGCGTCTCGGGCAACTGCTCGAAGCCGACTGGGACCTGGTCGTGGTCGACGAAGCGCATCACCTGCGTTGGGAACCGGGCAACGCCAGCCCTGAGTATGAGGTCGTTCGCGCGCTCGCCGAACGGGCCCGTGGCCTGCTGCTGCTGACCGCAACGCCCGAGCAACTGGGCCTTGCCGGACACTTCGCGCGCCTGCGCCTGCTGGACCCGGCGCGCTATCACGACTTCGATGCATTCAGTCAGGAAGAGTCCTCCTACCAGGGCACGGCCGAACTCGCGAACGCCCTGCTGGCCGGAGACGACGACGCAGAGACGCGCCTTCGGGCCGAATACGGCGATCATTCCCGGGATGACCTGGTGCAGTTGCTGCTCGACAGGCACGGCACCGGACGGGTACTGCTGCGCAACGTCCGTCAGGCGGTTGCGGGCTTTCCCGCAAGGCAGCTCGTCCCGACGATGCTCCCCACGCCAGAGGGCTATGACACCGCCAGCCCCTGGCCCCACGTCGATGTCCCGAACTGGACGACACGGGACCCGCGGGTCCCGTGGCTGCTCGAGCTAGCACGTTCGGTCGACGGCGAAAAGCTGCTGGTAATCTGCGCACAGGGCGAGAGCGCGATCGCGCTCGAAGCTGCCCTGGGGGACAACACGGGGCTCCGCACCGGCGTGTTTCATGAGGGGATGGATCTCGTCCAGCGGGACCGCGCGGCCGCGTACTTTGCCGAGCCGGAGCGTGGTGCGCAGGTATTGGTGTGCAGCGAGATCGGCAGTGAGGGGCGGAACTTCCAGTTCGCCCATCACCTGGTGCTGTTCGACCTCCCCGAGTCCCCGGACCTGCTGGAGCAGCGCATCGGCCGACTTGACCGCATTGGTCAGACCCGGGACGTGGTGCTGCATGTCCCCGTCCTCGAAGGCACACGCCACGCCTATCTGTTTTCGCTCTACCGCGACGGGCTCGGCTTGTTCGAGCAGCCGAACCCGGTGGCACAGGCGGTCTTCGACGACCTCGACGGCGCGCCGGACGATGCCGGGACGCTCGAACGCGCGCGAGCGATGAACGTCGAACGGGTCGCCGCGTTGCAGCGCGGCAGGGATCGACTGCTGGAGCTCAACTCGCACAACGGGCAGGTCTCGTCACTGCTCGTCGAGGAAATCAGAACAAGCGAGACGGACGACGACCTCGAACGCTACATGGAGGCGTCGTTCGACGCATTCGGGCTCGAATCCGACCCCCTCGCGCCCGGCGTGCTCCTGATCAAGCCGACGGAAGGAATGGTGCGCCACGCATCCGTGAGCATCGAAACCCTCGACCACTACCATTACCCGGAGTTACCGGAATCCGGCGTGACCTGCACCTACGATCGGGACATCGCATTGGCCCGCGAAGATGCCCATTTCTTCACGTGGGAGCATCCCATCGTGCAACAGGCGCTCGAAGTCGTGTCGTCCGATACGCTCGGCAACTGCTGCGTCGTGGTAATCGATCATCCGCGGCTGCCTCGCGGCACGCTGCTGGTCGAAACCCTTCACCTCGTGGACTGCGCCGCCCCGCCGCAACTCGATGCCGGGCGGTTCCTCCCGCCCACCGTCCTGCGTTCGCTGATGACGCCCCAATTCAAGGATCTCGCGGAACGCACGGCGTACAACAGTTTCATCGAACTGGAGGTCGAGGTTGTCAAGGATGCCCTCGAGCGGATCGTCGACAGTCAGCGATCCGGGATCGAGGCAATGCTCTCCAAAGCGGAAGAAGGCGCGCGAGGGCGACTGGACGCCCTTGTCACCGCCGCACTGGGCAACATGGATGCGGAACTGGAACGCGAGGAGAGTCGGCTGCGCTATCTGACCAGCGTCAACTCACTCGTGCGGGATGAGGAAATCCGGCATGTCGCCGACACCCGTGCGGCCCTGCACGAACACATTGCAGGCGCCGAAGTGCGCCTCGATGCCATCCGGATCATCATCGCGGGCTGAAGGTGACGGGCGCCCGGCACCTGCCGGGCAAGGAACGGCCACCACGACGGGCATGACAGAACGGCCAGTGAGCACAGCGCCTCGACCTACAGCGCCCGACCGAGCAACCCCATCTGATCCAGAACGATGTAAGCGGCAGCAGCGGCGAATACGGTCACGCTGCCGAGCAGCCGCACGGTTTCACAGAACCGGCACGCGCCGACGACTTCGGCACGAGCGCCTGATTCCCCGGCAAGGGCTGGTGTTCGTTCACTGGATCGGTCCGCTCGAAGCTGCTTAACCATAAGTATAGGCACTCACTCTCTGATCGACCGCGTGTACTCGTCCGCGGCTTCCAGTTCGTCCGCGGTCGCATCGCGCGCTTCGAGGACCGTCACATCGAAGCGGAGCGTCAGCCCGGCAAGCGGATGGTTGCCATCGACCACGAGGTCATCGCCTGCCCGTTGGATCACTTTGACGACACGCGTCGCGTCACCTGCCCCGAACTGCAGGACCGAGCCGGGCTCGATCGTGTCGCGATCGACGTCGAGGTGATCGAGCGGCAGCCGGGTCAGGAGCGCGGGGTCATGGGCGCCGTAGGCGTCTTCTGGCAAGACCACCACAGAGAACGAATCCCCTGCTTCACGGCCGGCAAGGGCCCTCTCGAGTCCGGGGATCATGCGGCCATCACCCTCGATGAACGCGAGCGGTGCGCCACCTTCGGATGCATCGACGACGTCCCCGGTTTCGTTTCGCAGCGCGTAGTCGAACCGGTACAGACGTCTCATTTCATGACTCCAGCAACAACCATCGCTTCTCGCTAGCCCGCTCTGATCCGGGTCACAAACTCTGCGACTGCGCGGCCGATATCGTCCGGCGAGTCTTCCTGGATGAAATGCAGACCGTCGACGTTGACTTCGGTCTGATTCGGCCAGCCGCGGCAGAACTCGAGCTGGTTGCCAACCAGTATCGAGCCGGGCCGGGCATTGATGAGCAGCTTCGGGACATTGGCGGCCTGCAGCCACTCGGCATAGTCGCTGACGATTTGCGTGACATCTTCGGGCTCACCGTCGATCGGGATTTGGCGCGGCCACGTCAACGTGGGGCGCCGGTCCTCACCGGCCGTGCGGAATGGCGCCCGGTAGGCGTTCATCTCGGCGTCAGTCAGCTCGCGAATGATGGAGTTTGGCAACACGCGCTCGACGAACAGGTTCCGTTCGAGGATCATCTCCTCACCGCCGTCGGACCGGAACCCTTCGAAGATCGATCGTGCTGCGGCGGGCCATTCGTCCCAGGTGAGCGGGCGAACGATCGCCTCCATGTAGGCGATCCCGGACACAGCCTCCCGATGCCGGTTCGCCCAGTCGAAACCGAGTGCGGAGCCCCAGTCGTGAACGACGAGAATCACGTTCTGGTTCGCATCGATGTCGATCAACAGCTCTTCGAGGTAGTCACGGTGCTCGGAGAATCGATAACTGTCGGGACCCGAGCGCTCGATCTTGTCGGAATCGCCCATGCCGATCAGGTCCGGTGCGACGCAGCGACCATGCTCCTGGACGTGGGGAATCAAGTTGCGCCAGAGATAGCTCGACGTGGGGTTGCCGTGCAGGAACACGATCGGATCGCCGCTGCCGACATCAACGTACGCCATGCGCTTGCCGAACACCTCGCGATACTGTTGCGGGTAGGCCATGTCAGCGGCAATCATCGTGTCCAAATCCTGTTTAGTGACGCGCGGAATTGTGCCAGATTCCCACCCGACCCATCAGCGAGATGCGGAGATTCGGGTGCAAAGAACGCCGCAGAAGGTCACGGCCTTCGTGACACGGGGCGTCGGTGAAGACGCGGAACTGCTGGTCTTTCGCCATCCGCACGCCGGACTCCGGCTTCCCGCCGGCACCGTCGAAGTTGACGAATCGCCGCCCGCCGCGGCGCTGCGTGAGGTGCTCGAAGAAACCGCCGTCACCGCCCGCGATCCGGCGCTGCTGGCAAGCGAGCGCACCGAGCTGTCACGCAGCGGCCGGGCCCTGGTCGCGCCCGCTTCGCTGCGTACCGGTCCCGCGCCCGACAGAGCGCAATTGGGTGCATCGCTGCGTCGCGAACTGCCCTGCCGACTGCTGACCACGGTCAACGGGGCCGCGGAAGTGATGGTAGAGGAATCGGACCTCGCCACCGGGCAGATGCTGCAGCGGTACACGGGCTGGATCGACGAAACCACGCTTGCCACATCCATCGAGCGCAGACACTTCCACCTGACGACCGCGCAACAGACCGCGCGCCGGTGGCGCCAACGGGCCGAAGGGCGTTTTGACTTCGAGTGCTACTGGGTTCGATTGTCGGCCGAGCCCGGTCTTGCGGCGCCGCAGCAGGCATGGTTCGAGCTGTGCCGGCCTGCACTCCGCGTGTCAACAGGCAAGGCTGACGTGCCGGGCCGCGATCCCTAGCTGGGCGCGCTGACGACGAACCGGACCTTGAAGAACCGGAGCACGTCACCGTCCTTCAGTACGACCTCGGCGATCTTGTCCGCGTTGACGTAGGTGCCGTTCGAAGACCCCAGGTCCTTCAGCGTGAGTTCGTCGCCGATGAGATCGAGCTCTGCATGGCGGCGCGAGAGCTCCGGCTCGAGGATCGAGATATCGCACTCGAGCGCACGACCAATCAGGATCTTCTCCTTCACCGCAATGACCTGGCCCTTCTCCGGCCCGGAGTCCACGACGATGGACCAGCCCCCGGTGCCAATGTCGAGTAGTGCCGTCCCGGAGAGGACCAGCGTCTTGCTCTCGGTGGCCACCTGCTCCTCGAACACTTCGAGTTCGACACCACCGATCGCAATCGTGTCACCGGCGCGGACCAGTGTGGGGCCCTCGATCAGGTCCCCGTTCAGCATCGTGCCGATCTTGGTATTCACGTCCGTCAGCGTGACGGAGTCGCCTTCGACCTTGAGGTCCGCATGGAACCCGTTCACCCCTTTGCGGTCAATGACGATGTCGTTGACGCCGCCCTGTCCGATCGTCTTGCCAGGCGCTTCGAGAGCCACCGGTTCCTGACTGCCGTCTTTGAATCGGATCTTCAGCATTGGGGAAGGATTCCGCTCCATAGCTCAACGCACTCGCGACAGGAGAGCGAACTGTGCTTGGTTGTATGAGGCCTGGTCTTGATGCTTTGCTCAACAGAGCTTGGTTTTAAAGCATTTTCAACCACTTAACGCGGATAGTTCACCTAGATTACCGGGGGCGCGTCAGTTTGTACAGGTGTCTTCCGGCAGTCCGTCGCTTCCGCCCGCTCTGCCGGGCTCGTACAATGCCGCC
>PBVL01000204.1 GCA_002728675.1 Gammaproteobacteria bacterium | reverse complement strand
GGGTCTCTCCGTAGCCAATGGACTTTGAACACTCATTAGCTTCGGGCTTGAGGCCCGGATGAACAACCTACTGACAGATCACACCTAGCGCAGTCCACCAAGGCCAAAGGGGCGCCTGGCAAGTGGCGCGTCCCCAGCCGGGTGGCAGGCGACGCTGCCGCCCCGTCACCTAGACGCGCAGCGCGGCGATCACTTCGTCGACGATAGCGTCAGCCTTCTCGCACATCTGGGCGTCGTTCGCGTCCTGGATCGGATGCTTCACGAACACACAATGTGCATCCACCATGCCCAGCGCACGCGCCTGGGTCTCTGCCGCGTCTTCGAACTCTTCAGACGCGATGGACACCGCAGGAACCCCCTGAATCTCGAACCAAACCGTGTCGTGCAAACTGCACGTTGTGCAGGATCCTCAGTCCGCGAGGGCCTCGATGACAAAACCGTTGTTCTGCCTGATTTCCCGGCGCAGATCTTCCGGTGCCGGCTTGGTGAACGTGGGCTTGCTGTAGCGATTGACCTTTATGCCCGGCAGACGCTGGATCAGTGATTCTTCCAGCCTGTCCAGCAGCACATTGCCGCGCGGCTTGCGGATGTCCAGCAACGCGACGTTGCCTTTGATCTCCGCGGGGCGCGCGGTCGGACGTCGCTCTACCGGCACACGTTCGTCGGTGGGGTCGAGAATCGTCGACATGTTACAACTCCTCGATTTTTCGGGAGACGGAGATCGAACCCATGGGTCCGGTCGCCCAGCCGTGGAATGCGCCGGAGAACTTTCCGGCATCTGCTCCTGCCACGACGATGTGGATATTAGCGTCCGAGGCGAATTTTGGCACGCGCGTCGCGCGTTGCTCCGGCGTCATGGCTTCGAGGCGTTCGGCCGGAATCCCCACACCAGAATCCTCGTCCTGCACGAGCGATGCCATCGGGACCGCGGTGACCTCCTGGATCCTGGACCGCAGCTTGGCCTTGGTATCGATCAGGTCCCCTTTGCCGAGGGTGTCCACGTGTTCCGGGCAGACGACCAGCAGACAGTCGCCGTTCGGGTGCGCCTTTGGGTGGTGCGCAGCGTTCAGCGCCTGGCCAATGCTGCCAGCCATCTGCGGGCCGGTGAGCGACGTCTGGTCGACGATCAGCGTCGGCCCGCTCGTCATCGCAAAGAGCGTCACGACGGAGTCGGCAGCGTCGAAGCCCCGTTCCACGTGGAGTGGCTCCCACGGGCTGCGTTCCTCGAACTCGGGGAAACACATGGCAATCTTCATCGGGTTGCCGAGTGTCGAGCGTTCGGTGCCGCCGGGGCGTGCGCCGCCAATGTTGCGTACCGCGAGACGCAGGGCGCGGCCGATGGTGACGTTGGCGCGGGTACCCTGGCCCAGCGCGCCGAGGCGCATGTTCATGCCGAGGCTCTCGCGGATCGGTCCGTTGACGACCATCACGGGGGAGGCGCCCATGGTGGTCGCCATCACGCCGTGGATGTTGAATTCGTCGGTACAGGCCGCCTCGACCGCCGCGATGACAACCGGGAGGTATTCGGGCTTGCAGCCTGCCATGACCGCATTGATGGCGATCTTCTCGACGGTTGCCGGCGCCATGTTGGGCGGCATCGTCGCCACGACTTCCTGGGCGTCGCGGTTGGTTCCCGTCAGCATTCTGAGGACGCGCTCGGCCGTCGGCGGGATGACGGGCAGACCGTCGGTGAAACCCTGGTCGAACATGAACTCGAACTCGTCGTCCTGTTCGGCCACCTCGATGCGCCGGGCACGGATCGGGCTGTTCTCGTCTTCGGCAGCGAGGCGCGCGGCGACATCGGGGTCGCCGGTCAGGGAGCCGCATCCGGGGCGCCATGCGGGAAGTGATTCCCATTCGATCGGGGCCGGCTCCGATCCCGCGGCAGCGGCAATCGCCGCGTCGAAGGTCAGCCATTCCTCGCGGACGAATCCCTCGCGACGCTCCACCGGGGCGCCGTCGCCACCTGTCAGGTAGATCGTTGGCACGATGTCCACGTCCCACGTCCACGCGACCTTCAGTGCAGAGTCATCCAGCAGCGGCACGGTGAGCCCGTGGCGCTCGATGAGCGTGCGGTTGCCTTCGACCGTCTGACCTGCAAGCAGAATGTCGATGTCATCCCCGTAAGCCCGATAGAACGATTCGAGCACCGTCATGACCTCGTTGCAGGTCGGGCAGTCCTCCTTCAGGAAGCACACGACGGCGGGTTTACCGGACGGGAAAGCCGCCCTGTTGCCCTGCATGTCGTCCAGTGCAAATGCCGGTTGCGCGTCGCTCATGATTCCTGCCTCGCTTGTTGGTCTACTGTTACTGCGTTCCCCGTTACGGGGTGTCCGACGGCGCCATCAGCCGTGTCGTCAAGGAAACCCAGGGCCTGCATATCATACAAGCGACGGTAGGCACCGCCCGTGCGTGACATCAGATCCGCATGGGACCCTTCTTCGACGATCTGTCCCGCGTCAAAGACCAGGATGCGGTCCACCGAACGAATGGTCGAGAAACGGTGGGCGACGATGATCGAGGTGCGCCCGTGCATAAGTTCAGCGATGGCGTCCTGGATGTATTTCTCGGTAATCGAGTCGAGACTCGACCTCGCTTCGTCCAGGACCAGGACCGGTGCATCGGCGATGATCGCACGGGCGATCGCAAGGCGTTGACGTTCGCCGCCGGACAGTTTGATCCCACGCTCGCCAACCAAGGTCTCGTAGCCGGTCGTCAGGCGGTTGATGAACTCATGCGAGTGCGCCTGCCGCGAGGCGGCCTCGACGACGGCACGTGGCGCGTCGGGCCGGGCGTAGGCGATGTTCTCGTGCAGGGTGCGATGAAACAGGATGGGTTGCTGCGGCACGATGGCAACCGCCCGGCGCAGGCTCTCCTGCGTGACGGAGGCAACGTCCTGGTCGTCGATGACAATGCGGCCGTCGTCGACGTCGTAGAGTCGCTGCAGCAGTTTCATGAACGTGGACTTGCCGGAGCCGGATTCACCCACTAGCGCCACTTTCTCGCCGGGCTGGATGGCGAGCGAGAGACCGCTGAAGATCGGGTCAGGCTGGTTCGCATACTTGAACGAGACGTTCTCGAAGCTGGTTGCGCCGTTGCCAGGGACAAAGTCGGAGGTCGCCCCGAAGACCGCGATGGCCGGGGATGGACACGTCACGCCGTCTCCGCGGCTTCGCCAGGCAATGACCTTGGCGGGCACCTGCACTAGAATCTCCCGTTTCTCACTGAGGCGGATGTGGATGAACCGACTCGCTGCTTTGGCTTTGGGTACCCTGGTGCTTGCACCCGGGGCGAACGCGGCCGATCTGCAGGCCGAACTTTCGGCGTGCATCGCACTACAGGACAAGACCGCCCAACTCGCGTGCTTTGATCAGGTCGCCGTCGAGCAGGTCTCCGGCAAGCGGTTCGACGCGACCGGCACCCCGGCCTCCGAAACACCGTCCTCCGCAACAAAACCGGCCATGCTGCAGAGCCGGTTGTCCGCGTGCATCGCGTTGTCGACCAAGGCCGATCAGCTTGCCTGTTTTGACCGGGTGGGGGTCGATCGCGCGAGCGCTTCGGGTGCGGTGGCGCGGTCCGCGCCTGTCGCCGCAGAAGACAGCCTGCAGGCTCGCCTCGAGTCGTGCATGGCGCTCCCCACAAAACCCGCCAAACTCGCTTGTTTTGATGGGGTCGCCGACGATCGGGGTGCGGGCGACGGGTCCGCTTCCGTGGCAACGGCTGCATCCCCGGCGGCGCAAACCCCCTCAGAAAATCTGCAGGCCCGGCTTGGGGACTGCATTGCCCTTTCCGACAAGTCCGCACAGATGAAGTGCTTCGAGGAGATTCGGGGCGCGGAGCGGGGCCCAGGCTACAGCGCGGCGCGCATGAATGCGGAAACCGGTGAGTTCGAGTACCGGGCAATCCTGTCCCGGGTGAGTGACGGACGTTCGTTCTTCATGGAAGACGGGCAGGTTTGGCGCGCCCTGAATCCCGCGCCCGCCCCGTTTCGCCAGGGCGAGTTTGTCGTCATCAGACCGTCAGGGGGCTCGTTCGTGATGTCGCAGGCGGGCACCAGCGAAACCGCCGGAGTGACGCGCGTTCGCTGAGCCCGGCTGTCACCGGGGCCCATCGGCTGCTCTCGACGCGCTTCCCGGCCATGCAGCTTCGTGTTTCTGCATGGCCTGCCGGATGATCTGACGGGTCCCCGCGGACCCGCGCCTCGGATACCGGGTCATATTTTTCCCTGAACAACCGGCCGTGTTGTTCAAGCCCCCTGGCTTCGGCGCATTTGCTTTCGACCAGGACATCTGCTTCGGTTGCGCGGTCGAATCTGGTTGGAGAACTGTGTGTCCTGGGAGAAGGAAGTCGCCGAGATTGCGCGACGAAGGAAGCTGCAGCACGGCATGGGAGGCGCCGAAGGCATCGCGCGTCAGCACAAGCGCGGCAAACTCACAGTGCGTGAACGCATCGAGCGACTGACCGACGAGGGGTCATTCCGGGAGTTCGGGGGCTTTTCGGGGAGCGCCACCTACGACGGTGAGCGCATGATCGACTACACGCCGAAAGGCTCGGTTGAAGGCATGTGCGACATCGGTGGACGTTCCGTTGTGCTGACGGCGGGCGACTTCACGGTGCGCGGCGGCTCGGGTGGCTCCGGGGGCGGGCTTGGCAGCGAGCTGCCGCCGAATCAGCGTGCAATGGAGTGGAAACTGCCGCTCGTGCGACTGCTGGATGCTGCCGGCGGCAGCGTGCGGTCGTTTGAGGAAATCGGGCGCACATACCTGCCCGACGGAAACGTCTGGACGGCAGTCGACGTGGCGCTGCTCTCCCAGGTGCCCGTCGTGTCCGCGGTTCTCGGCTCGGTGGCAGGACTGCCCGCGATCAACGCGTGTCTTGCCCACTTCAACGTCATGGTGAAGGACAAGACCCAGCTCTTTCCGGGTGGCCCTCCCGTGGTGAAAGCCTCGCTTGGCTATGACATCTCCAAAGAGGACCTTGGAGGTGATCACATCCACACGCGCATCAGCGGCAGCGTGGACAATCTTGCCGCGGATGAGGACGACGCCTTCGATCAGATCACGAAGTTCCTCTCTTATCTCCCGGCCAACGTCTGGGAGATGCCGCCCAGGATGGAGACGGGGGACGATCCCAATCGTGCGGACGAATCCCTGTTGTCCGCCATTCCGCGCAACCCGCGCCAGACCTACAAGGTGCACCGGATCATCGAGTCCGTGGTGGATCAGGGATCTCTCTTCGAGATCGCGCCGGGCTATGGCAAGGCACGGGTGCTCGGACTCGCGCGTATCGACGGGTACCCGGTCGGGATCATGGCCAACAATCCGCGCTACAAAGGTGGGTCGACGGATGTCGCGGCGGGCAGCAAGGTCATGCGGCTGCTGCAGCTCTGCGATACGTTTCACCTGCCGATCGTGACGCTCGCCGACGAGCCCGGCTTCATGGTGGGGCTCGAATCCGAGAAGCAGGGGATTGAGCGTGCTGGCGCGGCACTTTGCGCCGTGACCTGTCAGACGCGCATGCCGTGGATCACCGTTGTCATGGGCAAGCTCTACGGAGTCGCGGGGCAGTGCCAGCACCGCCCTTCAGGCATGTTCAGGCGCTACGCGTGGCCTTCGGCCAACTGGGGGTCGATGCACATTGCGGGCGGCGCTTCGGCGGCATACCGAAGGGAAATCGAGAGCGCGCCCGATCCGGAGGCGAAGCGTGAAGAGATCGAGTCGATGCTGCGCGCCTTTGCCTCGCCGTTCAGGACCGCGGAGGCTACGGGACAGGACATCATTGATCCGCGGGAAACCCGCAGGGTACTGGCCGACTTCGCGAAGGACGCGCAGCGCGTGATCGCCACTCAACTCGGGATGACGGCAGTGCCCTACCGGCCCTGACACCTCTCACCGCAGTTCGGGGCGGTCACGGAAGGCGGCAAGTGCTTCCGGGTTTGCGAGCGCATCCTGGTTCCTGACGGGCAGTCCATGGATGACGTTGCGCACTGCGAGTTCGACGATCTTGCCGCTGATTGTCCGGGGGATGTCGGGAACCTGTGCGATGACCGCGGGGACGTGCCGCGGCGTCGCGTTCGCGCGGATGGTTTGGCGGATCTCCGCCTGGATGTCGGCGTTGATGCCGAGACCTTCCCGGAGGACGACGAACAGCACGACGCGCACGTCGTCCTCCCAGTCCTGGCCGACGCAGATGCTGTCCACCACGGCGTCGACCTTTTCGACCTGGCGATAGATCTCCGCTGTACCGATGCGTACCCCGCCAGGGTTGAGCACGGCGTCGGAGCGTCCGTAGATGATGACGCCACCGTTGGCGGTCGACTCTCCGTAGTCGCCGTGCGCCCAGGTGTTCGGGAACCGGTCGAAGTAGGCGGCGTGAAACCGCGTTCCGTCCGGGTCGTTCCAGAACCCGGTCGGCATGGAAGGGAACGGTTGGCGGCAGACGAGTTCGCCCCGTACGCCGACGGTCGCACTCCCGTCGTCAGCGTAGAAGGCGACGTCCATGCCGAGGCCTGCACATTGCAGTTCACCTTCGTGCACTGCGAGCGTCTCATTGCCCAGAGCGAAGCACGAGATGATGTCGGTGCCGCCCGAGATCGAAGCCAGACAGACGTCGGGCTTGAAGTCCCTGTAGACATACTTGAACCCCTCGTGAGACAGCGGGGAACCTGTCGACAGGATCGTGTGCACGGTGTTCAGTTCGTGGCTGACGGTGGGCCGTACGCCGGCTTTCTCGAGCGCGGAGATGTACTTCGCGCTCGTGCCGAACACGGTCAGGCTTTCCTCCGCGGCGATGTCGATCACGGCCTGCGGGTCAGGGTGAAACGGTGAGCCGTCGTAGAGTACGAGCGTGGCGCCAACCGACAGGCCGGAAACCAGCCAGTTCCACATCATCCAACCGCACGTTGTAAAGTAGAAGAGCGTGTCCTCACGGGTGAGGCCAACATGTAACACGTGCTCTTTCGCGTGTTGCAGCAGCGTGCCGCCCGCCCCATGCACGATGCACTTTGGTATGCCCGTCGTCCCGGACGAGTACATGATGTAGAGCGGGTGGTCGAACGGCAGTCGCTCGAAAGTGAGCGTCGCATGCGCATCACCCGCCAGGTCCTGATAGGCGTGAACACTCTGGTTGGCCTGCAAGGCGCCCGTGCCCGCCACCGTTACGTAGACCACGTGCTCGATCGGTTCGATGGCCTCGAGAATCGAGTTGACGACGGGGCGCGAGTCGATCGTTTTGCCGTTGTAGAAGTACCCGTCGCAGGCCAGCAGGACTTTGGGCGCAATCTGGCCGAAACGATCGAGGACACCCGCGACTCCGAAGTCCGGAGAACATGAAGACCACACCGCGCCGAGACTCGTAGCGGCCAGCATACCCACTACCGTCTCAGGCACGTTGGGCATGAACGCGGCGACACGGTCACCCGGTGCCACACCCAGTTTGCGCAGGCGCCGCGCTAACGACGCTACTTGAGCGCGGAGTTCCGAGTAGGTCAGCGTCGCTCGGCTGCCGTTCTCGAGTCGACCGACGAGCGCGACCCGGTCATCATCGAAGCGGAGCAGGTTTTCTGCAAAGTTCAGCGTTGCGCGCGGAAAGAAGCGCGCACCGGGCATCCGCTCCGCATCTTCGAGAAATGGCCGCGCACCGGGATCACCGATGACTCCGGTCTCCTGCCAGACGAGATCCCAGAACGCTTCCGGGTGATCGATGGACCATTGGTGCAGGTCCGCGTAGACGAACAGGTTGGCGCCGGCGCGGGCGCCGGCCGTTGCTGCGAAACGCGTCATGTTTGCCCGCGCCACGCGCTCGGGCGAGGGGGACCAGAGCGGATCGTTCATGGAGCTTCGTTCCTCTGGTGGATCAATCGCGGTTCAGGTCAGCCGACGTGACGTCGTCGTGTTCGGGATCCGACGGGATGAAGCGGTTGCCGTCTGCCCATTCGCCGAGGTCGATCAGTCTGCATCGGTCCGAACAGAACGGCCGGTGTTTGTTCTCCGGCGTCCACTCGACGGACTTGCGGCAGGTTGGGCAGTTCACTGTTGGCATGTCGGGTCCGGGGGGTGCGGAGTCCGGTCGAGTATACCCGCGCGGGCTGAGCCGATCGTTGTGAAGGGATCGGTCAGTACGCTGGCGTCATCCAGGCCCAATAGGTCGTCATGATGGCGTCACCCCACATCAGGGCGATGAAGCCCGCGAGAGCAAGGTATGGGCCAAAAGAGAAAGGGCGGCTTGATTCCCGACCCGTCGCGATCATCAGGCCGCCGGCGACGGTGCCAACCAGCGACGAGAGCAGAATGATCAGGGGCAGGGCCTGCCAGCCCAGCCAGGCGCCGAGCAGCGCAAGCAGTTTGAAATCACCGTAGCCCAGCCCGTCTTTGCCGGTCAGCAGCTTGAATGCCCAGAAAATGCTCCAGAAGCTGAGGTACCCCACGACCGCGCCAATGACCGCAGACTCCAGCGTCGTCACGAGCCCGAAGTAGTTGATCAGAAAGCCCGCCCACAGGGCGGGTAGGGTGATCTCGTCGTAGAGGAACTGCGTATCGAAGTCGATCAGGGCGAGGGTCAGCAGTACCCAGGACAGTGCCGTGAGCGCAACACCGGTTGGGCCAAGGCCCCAGGTGGCAATGACGCCGATCGTCATTGCGCCCGTGATCGCCTCGACGATGGGGTATCGGGCCGAGATGGGCAGTCCGCAGTTGGCACAACGACCGCGCAGGGCCAGGTAGCTGATGACCGGGATGTTCTCCCAGGCGCGAATGAGGTGTTTGCAGGATGGACAGCGCGAGCGGGGCCGCGACAGAGTCAGGTCAAGCGGGGGAGGGGGCTCGTGTCCGAGAATCTCGCTCGCCTGGGTTTGCCAGTCGTGATCCACCATGAGCGGAAGCCGGTGAACGACGACGTTCAGGAAGCTCCCGATCAGCAGACCGAAGATGCCGGCGATGCCGAGCACCAACAGCGGATAGGCCGACTGCAGCAACGTGAGGTATGCAAGGAAATCCGTCAAGCAGCGTCCTGCCCACCGTCAGTTGAACGAAGCCCGCCGGGCGCGACGTGCCGATCAGTGTCCGCCGGCGCCACCCACCGCGTCACCCATCGAGAAGATCAGCAGGTACATGGCGATGATCAGGCCACCGATGACCACGCCTCCGGTTCGGACGACGTTGCAGGCGCCGGCGTGCCTGCACGACAGTCGGAAGACTGCCGTAGCATTATACGCGCCTCTCGCGGAGACACCACCGAGCCCCGTCCGCGTCTGGTCGGACCTGCAGCCTTTCAGACAGCCCAAAGTGCCCCGGAGCGTCGGTTGTGACGCATTTGGGCGGTTAGTCCGGATGACACGGAGTGACAAATTGCGTCAGTATGTGACGTCGCGGAGGATGTCAGCGCGATGCTACCCGGATGATCGCGACCGGGCTGGATCACACGGTTGTGACCGTTCGTCGGCCAGAAGTCGCAGGCAAAACGAAAAAGCGGTGTAAAAACAAACACCTGAAGATGAACGCCCCCTGAGTAAGAAGGGCTGGCCGGCACCGTTCATCGAAACCTGGCACGCGCATTGCTCCGGTCATCATTGAAAGTGCTGTTCTTCGATGACCGATCGTGGCAACAGACAGTTTCCAAAACTTAACTGGAGAAATTCCATGAACAAGCTGCAACAAGGTTTCACCCTCATCGAACTGATGATCGTGGTGGCCATCATCGGGATCCTCGCTGCAGTTGCCCTGCCTGCGTATCAGGATTACATCAAGACGACGAACATGACCAAGGTCACCTCGCACTACGAGGAAGCTGTACGACTGGCACGTTCGACGTACGTGAAGGGCAACACGCAGACCGCATTGGGTCTCACTTCTACGGTACCTGCAAACGCTTCGGCGTGGGTTGACCTGTTCAACCGCGGCGGCAACCTTGCACCGGGTGGCGGCAACGCATACCTCGTTGGTACCGCTGGTGGTAACTCTGACACGGGCGCCGTCGGTGTCGTGTCGACCTCCGCTGCAAGCGTGACGATTGGTCGTCCGGCTTACGCGGACCTTACGGCGGAAATCACCACGATCATCGCAGCATCCGAGCTGTAAGATCGTAAGCGCTTCGAACTGCTCTGCGGTTCGCTCAGGAAGGCCGGGCTTTTGCCCGGCCTTCTTCGTTTGGACAGAGTGCGACCGGTCTCGGGCTCGGCCGCGTCGGATCGGTGACCATTGCAATCCAGAGGGTGCGACTTACGCTGTCCGCCAGTCCTCGCAGCCGGAGTTACCCATCATGCACCGCGCAGCAATGCACCGAGCCGACCAGTCACGCGGGTTCACACTCATCGCGGCCGTCGCGCTGCCGTTCTAAAGCGACTATATCGAGACCGCACGCGTGGGACTTGCAGTTGAGAACGTGAACTCGATTCGCCTGTTCCAGGAGGACCGCAAGCTGTACGAGGGGACCTATGTCGCGGGCGTGTACCCGAGCAATGGCACCGACCCCGATCTCGGAGCTCTCCTGAACTGGGATCCGCGCAACGAGGACGACATCATCTACGTGGTCGATCAGGTGACCGCGGACAGCTATCGCGTCACGGCGTGCGAGACGAACGCCGCACTCAACTGTGGTGGAACCGCGAAGATCCTCCACCAGGGAACCTTCTCGCAGTAGGAGTACGCGGATGCGCGGGGCAGGAGGAACTTCCGGGGGTATTGGGCGCTTTTTCATCGGCTTCGTGATGATGTGCGGCGGCTTTTTCATGTTGCTGAATGCCATTCAGGTCACGAGCAACTTCGGTTTCGGAGTGCCTCTCTATGGCATGCCCTACGGTGGCGGACGTTCGTTCGGCATCACAACCGGCATGGTGATGATTCCGTTCATCTTCGGAGTCGGCTTCGTCTTCTATAACGCCCGCAGTCCCATCGGCTGGGTGCTGGCGGTCGGGTCGCTGGTGGCGCTGACTTTTAGCGTCATCTCCAGCATCCAGTTCACGTTCCGGACGATGACGGCCTTTGACCTCATCGTGATCCTGGTGCTCTCTGCTGGTGGCCTTGGACTGTTCCTGAATTCCCTGAAAGACTTCTCGGCGGACGACACCCGACCCGGCGGTCGGGCGAAACACCGTACTAACCAAAGAAATCGAACTGACTGTCCGCGAGCGGGAAACCTGCGGCAACGGCTGAGGTATCGATCCCAAGCTGCCGTCGGAGTGCCGCATGGACATCCTTTGGATAGATGCGTTCGCCGCCGGTGTCTTCGGCAAGCGTGAGCGGATTTATCAACACGGCGTTGTGGCCTTCGTCGGTACGACCGACAACCCGATTGCCCCATGCGGGCGCGTCAGCCATCACCACAACCGAGCCAATGGGCCAGTGGTCCTTGCCGTCGTCGGCGTTGTAGCGGGGGGTGCGGCCGAAGTCGGAGCCCACCACGACCGTCAGTCGGTCCGCGATGGCGCGTTCGGCGGCGAAACGCCACAGCAGATCCAGGCTTTCGTTCAGATGGGTCAGGAGCGGCTCGTGCCGCGTGTCGTGCTGTTGATGCGTGTCGAACCCGATGAACTGCAGATCGGCCGCGCTTGCGACGCCCGCGTCGAAGGCGGCAATCGTCAGCTGGATCTGGGCCTGCAGGTTCGTTGTGACCTGTTCGTTGACGGTCACCCTCGGCAGGACGTCGTCCGCGGCAGGCACGAAGTCAGCGAAACGGGCGAGTTCGGCCTTGCCGGCTGACGCGTCGCGGTAGGCCGCCAGGTTGGAACGGGCCCTCGGGTGTTGCGCCGGGCGCGCGAGTTGCCGCTCGAGGCGCGCGGCGTGCGCGGCACGGATTCGCGCAACGTCAGCCGGGTCGCGGTCGTAGCGTCCCTGAACACCGGGGTTCAGCTCCGGCGTCAGGATCTGCCGGAGTGAGTTGACACTGTCCAGGCGTGAGAATCGGATCAAATTGGCGGTGCCCGAGACCCCGCCATAGCTGAGGTAGGACAGTGGCAGCGTGGGCGCGTGCCGGGCCGCGAACAGCGCGGTGAGCGACGGAAATCCCCGTGCGTTTCTGCCGCTCCAGTTGTGCAGCACGCCGGTGGAGTGCGAGTTGGTCTGCGCGTCAACGCCGTTGATGACAAGGATGTTGTTCCGGTGCCGTTCGAAGAACCACGCATTGTTGGCAAAGGGTGCGTATTCGATGTTGCCGGCCGTCTGCGGTTCGGCATTCTCCGCCCAATGGTTGATGACCCGTTCTCCCGTGATGTTGCCCTTGGGGTCGCAGTAGGAGGTGACATCCCAACCGCCTGCTGCCTGCAGCACGACGAGCAGGGGCCCCGAGTAGCCGTCGGGGGCCGCGCGCAGGACAGCCGGAGCCGACATCGCGCCCGCGAGGAGTGCCGCATTCCTGAGAAAGCCGCGGCGTGTCATCGAGTCATTCATGGAGGTAGCGGAAATCCGTCATGAGGTAGATGAGTACCGAAGTCCAGGCGTACTTCATGCCTGACGCGTCCGGGCGCAGGGAAGCTGGCTGGATGTCGAGGTGCTGCGGGAAGGCGCAGCGCTCACCCGTCCCCCACAGCCAACCTGCATGTTCGCCGCTCAGGCGGGCGTCACGGGCGGCCGTGAGTACCGCAAGCGTATGGTCCACCTCCTCGTCATCGGGACGGAGGGCCTCGCCCAGCAGGCTGGCATGCAACCGCACGATCGCGTCCCGAAGGTTGGTGACTCCCGCGGCCGTGTCCGGCGTGGTCGAGGCCGTAATGGCGGGAAACAGCCGGCGCGAGTCCGGCGCCGCGTCGAAATCCAGTGCAACCGCGGGACAGGCGACGCTGATCGCCTGACGTTCGGCGACGTTCGCCATGAGCGCGGTCAGTTCACGGGCCCGATCGAGGATGCCGTTGGAATCGATTCCGCCATAGTAGATCCGGTACTGGTCGACCAGCGCCGTGCGTTTGCCGTTCAGATCGAACCGCTCCGGACGCTCACCCCACGCCCAACCGATCAGCGCGGCAGTCTTGGCCTCGAGTTCGGCCGGCGTCAGCAAGCGGCTGGTGCCGGCATCGACGGGTATCTCTCCGCCGTCTGCCCGAAACCACGGTGTGAGCATCATCTCGACGAACAGGTCGCGAGCGTTGAAGCCGTGCCCGCCATCGATGCCTGCGGTAAACGCCTGACCAAGCGCCGTGATCGTCGCGTCCTGTTCGATGAACGTTGCAAGCCGTTCCGTATAGTCCGGGTCCGACGCCACCTCCGGCGCGTCGACCGGTCGGGCGCCGATCAGCGCGGGCCACCAGAACCGAACCGCGGCGGTCGCGAACCGGGGGTCCCTGGTGATGTGTTCGGCAAGCCAGGCGAGGCTGCGGTCGGCATGGGGCGCCTGCATGCCGTCGAAACCAGGTTCGCGCATGTCCCGAAACCAGGTGTCGCCCCGCACGTATGGTGAGCCGTCGGCCGTATCGTCGTAGAAACGTGGGAACTTGTAGGTTGGCGGAAGCGAGTCCAGGCCCCCCTGCCTGTCCCGGTAGAGGCCGTCGTTGCCGTAGTTCTGAAATGCGCCCGCGACCGTGTCCAGTTCCGCGTGACACACGGTACAGGCGGGATTGTGCATTGTTGGGTTGTTCGTGTCGGTGAGGGCGGCCGGGTCCGTCGTCCGCGGCGCGGAACGTTCGATGTCGATGCCGAGGAAGTGATAGTAGGTCCAGCGCGCACGCGCCCGGTTCCGGTTGGTCTCTGTCGTCGGGTAACGATTGAGGAACGCCTGCGTGTTCAGAATTCCCGCATGGGGGTAGTCGACCCAGGGTCCGTGTGACAACACCCGGGTGCCTTCTCCCGGTTCGTACGTCGTGTGCAACTGATCGTCGCGCAACACCTGGCCCCGATGCTGCCCGGGCAGGAAGTGCCCTTCGTTCTTGTAGTCGGGGAACACGAGGCCGCTGCGCAGAATGGACGACGTGGTCGGGTTCACCATCGTGTAGTCAGCCGTGAGGATCTCGGTGTAGGGCAGATCATTCGTGATGACGTGCGCGATGAGTTCGAGCGGAGCCCGGGCGAGGCCGTAGCGAAACGCCGACGTCCAGTAGCGCTTCTCCGCCCGCTCCGCGGCATTGGTGGGTTGGTCGGTCCTGAAGCGATTCGCGCCGATCGGCAGGAGCCTGGCGTTGTTGAGGTTCGCGAGCTGGAACGGCAGGCCAAAGAAGAACCCGTCCGTGTGCAGTCGGTCGTTTGCCCCGTCGAGCAGGAACGCGTGAAAGCCGGGGCCGTCTATCAGGCCCCGCAGTGCCTGGCGCAATGCGGCAACACCGCCGCCGCGCACGCTCGCAAGTTCTGCCTCTGTGGGCAAACGCCGGGCCACGGTGAGCGCAGCCCTGCGCAGCGTCGTTTCGGGGCCGGCAAGGGTGGCGGCCCCGAAAGCGCTCTGGGCGGCGACGCGTTCCGCTTCGCCTTCGAGCAACGAGACGAGCGTTGACAGTGCAGTGTATTCGTCGGAACCGGTGGCGATCTGCGGGCCCCCGCCGTGGCCGACTCCGGTCGCTTTGGACAGGAGCAACGGGGCGTTGTCCGGGTCGGCCGAGACGAAACTGCGCAGGGTTTCGAAGTTGGCTTCGAGGTGGCCGGCTTCGTCATCACCGAGATAGACGAGCCTGGTCGATCCCGCAACAAAGCCGTCCTTGTGGCAGGTAGTGCAGAGCGACTGGATTACGGCGCCGTCGACATCCGACGTGTAGAACTCCAGGGCTGTTTGCGCGGGTGCCAGCGCGCCCTGCGCGAAAACCTCAACGATACCCACACCCGTACTGCCACCGGCGCCGCTGACGATCAGCGTGTACGCACCCGGCGTGAAGGTGCGGACAATCACCGCCTCTGCATCGTGCCGGGGCTGGAGTTCCGCTTCGACCGAGTCCGCCCATGGCGCATCCCGCCAGTTGTCATTCACCTCCAGCACCGAGCTGCCGCTGTAGACCTGGACAACCGGATCGGCAAGCTGGCGACCACCCACGAGCCCGGGGTCGATCGAGGGGCCGCGCGCGCGCAGCGTGAGCGTCCTGGGTTCCGGCCCGGTCAGGATGAAACCACCGATCAGTACTGCATCGCCCGTGCCGACGAGCGCACGGGTGGAGATATTGTGGAGTCGGCCCTCACCGCTGAGGTAGAAGCTCTCGACCACGCCCACACCGGTCGCCCCGGCAACCCCGCTGACGATTGCCGTGTAGGCGCCGGGGTTCAGCGTGACGACCATGGCGGCTTCCAGGCCGGACGTCGGCGCCAGCGAAGCCGGGACAAGGGAAGCCGAGGCATGCGAACTCCAGTTGTCGTTCGAGTCGATCACCCCGCTCGCGTCGAAGAGCTGCAGGTACGGGTCAGCGAGGGGACCGGAGCCTGGAATCGCGCTGGACTCAATACTGGGGCCCCGGGCCCGCAGCAGCACCGTGACGGGGGCGTCGGCAACGATCAGACCGCCGATAAGCACATCATCGCCAGAACCCACGAGCCCCCGCG
>PBVL01000203.1 GCA_002728675.1 Gammaproteobacteria bacterium | reverse complement strand
GTCGGACATCGCCAGGACGCGGGCCGAAGAAATCATCTTCTGCCAGGCGCACTCGAGCTTCCGCAGCTTGAGTTCCAGCGTTCCAGCGGTCGCGGACAGCAGCTCGGAGAGGGCGCCGTACGCTTCGCTCTCGTCATGGAAGCGGTCTTCCGTCCGCCATCGACGAATTGCCTTGTAGAGTGGATGGTTGAGATCGCCGGACGGCAGATCCCGGGTAAAGATCATGGCGGACGCGGTCTTCAACATCGCCTGATTAACGGACAGATGGTCGAACGGCAACTGTGGATCCGCGCGCAGTTCCCACGGGTCCTCGAAGAGCTCCGGTGAGCTCCAGCGCAAGGTTTGGTTGCTCAGGATGAGCTTCGCCGTGTCCGTGCTGGCGTATTTGATGAGCGTCTCTGGTGTTCTCACGTCCCTGTCCTTGGGGTTCGGAACCGTCGCCTGAAACCGGTGGGTAGGAATGAGTCTAGTAAAGAATCCGGGGGTGTCACGGCTGGCGTCTATCTTTCCGCTCTTTCACGGCGTTTACGGCATGCCGCATGGTTGGGGCCGGGGGCACAGGCGCCGCTCGCAGAGCTCGGTCAACAGCGCACGCAAGCCGCCCGACGGGACCAAACAGACCTCCGTGATGTGTCTCGCCCACGACCTTCCCTTGCCTTTCCTTTGGGTCGGTTTTCTGTATGATTGCCCCTCTGCGCGGTCGTTCTCACGACCCGTTCCGGTCTCCGATCCGCAAGTGGAGCAGGTAATCAATATGAGTGTTGAATTACTGGACACCACCCGATTTCACGGCTTTCGCGTGCGTCGTCAAATTGCGGGAAAGACCTTTCAGGAGTACTTCTCACTCAAAGAGAACGGCAAGCGAATACGCGGCGCCGCTCGTGCCCGGGTGAAGGCCGTGGCCGAAGAGCGGGATGCCGTCCTGAAGAAGAAGCAGGACAAGGCACGCGCGGAGGCGGCCCGTAGCGCGGTATTCGGCAAGGAGCGCAATGTTCGCGGCATCCTGTTTCGCCTCAAGACCGAAAAAAGCGGGACCCGAACTCCGGTATTCCAGATCGGCATCATGTCGACCAAGGCCGGCAAGATCGTCAATACGACTGTATCGATCAACCTGCACGGCCTTGCGGGCGCGTGGCAGAAAGCGGTCGACTTCTACGCCGACCACAAGCAGATTTCGAAGCGCGCAAAGCTCTACAAGGAACTGCTGAAGGCGTGTCCTAGCAAGGCAGAACTGGACGCAATGAAGCGACGCAGGCGCCGCAGGCGCTGAGCGCCGGCCCAGGTGGCCATCCCGCAGAATCTGCCCTTCGAACGACCCGTCCGTCTGGTCTTTTCTGGTAGTCTCCCGCGCCCGGGCAACTGGCCCCACGCGGTCTGATTCCCCGTGGCGGTCCGCTTGCCAGACCGGAGTGGCCCGGCCGGTGAGCCATCCCGGCCAATTGAGACCTTCAGGAGGAGTCCGTGTCGTACGAGAGCGAATTCGAGCGCGCCCGCGGGGACGCAGAAGCCTTCTGGATGGATCAGGCGGCTGCGATTGCCTGGCGGAAGAAGCCGGCGGGCGCGCAGTCGACCGACGACAATGGCGTGACCCGCTGGTTTGCCGATGGCGAACTCAATACAGCTGAACTCTGTCTGGATCGCCATGTGGACGAAGGCCGCGGCGATCAGGTTGCGCTGATCTATGATTCGCCCGTCACCCGGACAAAGGCCACCTTCACGTATCGTGAACTGCGCGATGAGGTTGCCCGTGTCGCGGGCGGGCTCGCCGCGCTCGGTGTCGGCAAGGGCGATCGCGTGGTGATCTATCTGCCGATGGTGCCCGAGGCAGCAATCTCGATGTTGGCGTGCGCGCGACTGGGTGCCATCCACTCGGTCGTGTTTGGCGGATTCGCTGCGCGCGAACTGGCTACGCGGATTGACGATGCGCAGCCCAGAGTCGTCATCTGCGCAACCTGTGGCATCGAGTTCGACCGTGTGATCCCCTACAAGCCGCTCGTAGACGAAGCGTTGTCGATGGCGTCCCACACGGTTGAACACTGCGTCGTGCTGCAGCGCCCTCAACACCCCGCGCCGCTCGGCGACCGAGACGTCGACTGGGGCGCCATGCTGGCCGCTGCTGTGCCGGCTGAGCCTGTCACCGTCACAGGGTCGGACCCGCTCTACATTCTTTACACGTCCGGAACGACGGGCAAGCCGAAAGGCGTCGTGCGGGACAACGGCGGACATGCGGTTGCTCTGCATTACTCGATGGGAGCCATCTACGGCGCAGAGCCGGGAGATGTGTACTGGGCGGCCTCGGACGTTGGCTGGGTCGTCGGCCATTCCTACATCGTGTACGCGCCGCTTCTTTATGGGTGCACCACGATCCTGTTCGAGGGCAAACCGGTCAGAACTCCGGACGCAGGGACGTTCTGGCGGGTCATCAGCGAATACGGGGTCCGCATTTTCTTCACCGCACCGACGGCGTTCCGCGCGATTCGCAAGGAGGACCCGCAGGCCAACCTGATCGGCGACTACGATCTTTCTTCGCTCGAGATGCTGTTTGTGGCGGGCGAGCGCACCGATCCGCCAACCTATCACTGGCTCGAGGAGACGCTGAAAGTCCCGGTGATCGACCATTGGTGGCAGACGGAAACGGGCTGGCCGATGGCCGCTAACCCCATGGGCATCGAAGCGCATCCGACCAAGGCCGGCTCCGCGAGCTTTCCCGTACCGGGCTACGACATTCGAATACTCGGTCCGGACGGTGACGAACTCCCGGCCGGCACCGAAGGTGACGTCGCGGTCCGCCTGCCGCTGCCGCCCGGAACGCTGCCAACGGTGTGGGGCGATCACGCACGGTACGATCGTTCTTACATGCAGGCCCATCCCGGCTACTACCAGACTGGGGATGGCGGTTTCATCGACAAGAATGGGTATCTCTTCATCATGGGGCGCACCGATGACGTCATCAACGTTGCCGGCCACCGGCTGTCGACGGGGGAGATGGAAGAGATTGTCGCCGGTCACCCGGCGGTCGCCGAGTGCGCGGTGATTGGCATTGAGGATGCGGAGAAGGGGCAGATCCCACTGGCGCTTGCGCTGCTGAAGGACGGGGTGAACGTACCCGCCGAGGCGCTCCAGTCGGAGTTGGTGGCGCTGGTGCGCAGGGACATCGGCGCCTTCGCAAACTTCAAACGGGTGCTGGTCGTCCCGCGGTTGCCGAAGACCCGCTCGGGTAAAATTCTGCGGCAGGTGATGAGGAAGATCGCTGACGCGCAGCCCTACGATCCGCCGGCGACCATTGACGATCCGGTGATCCTGGACGAGATTGCGGACGCGATGCGTTCGGGAAATGTTGGTCTGATATCGACATCCGGCGCGTAGGCGCCACAGCCACAACGGGCAGAATCCAAACGACTTCACTCAGGAGAGTCATAAACTATGGCAGGTACGGTACTGATTACGGGCGCATCCTCGGGCTTCGGCGAAGCGAGCGCGCGCAAGTTCGCGGCCGAGGGCAAAGACCTCGTCATCTGTGCGCGCCGGGGCGATCGCATCGAGGCGCTCGCGCAGGAGTTGTCGGCACAGACGAAGGTGCACGGCATGGTGCTGGACGTCCAGGACCGGGATGCCGTCGCCGGAATGGTCGAGGCGATCCCCGAGGACTTTCGGGACATCGACATCCTGATCAACAACGCGGGTCTCGCGCTCGGGCTCGGCGGCGCGCACGAGGCTGACCTCGTTCAGTGGGAAACGATGGTCGACACGAACATCAAGGGTCTCATGTATTGCACCCGCGCGATCCTGCCGCTCATGGTCGCGCGGGGCGGTGGTCATGTCGTCAACCTGGGTTCCGTCGCTGCAAGCTGGCCGTACCCGGGCGGCAACACCTACGGAGGCACGAAGGCCTTTGTGCAGCAGTTTTCACGCAACCTGCGAACGGATCTGCTCGGCAAGAATATCCGCGTGACGAATGTGGAGCCGGGCATGTCGGAGACGGAGTTCTCGATCGTTCGTTTCGAGGGTGATGAGGAGAAGGCCGGCCAGGTCTATGCTGGCACACGATCCCTGTCCGGCGAGGACATCGCAGAGATCATCTGGTTCGTCACGGCGCTGCCGCCCCACATCAACATCAATCAGTTGGAAATCATGCCGACGTGCCAGACCTGGGCGCCGTTTGCGGTGCACCGGGAAGGCTGAGGCGTACGTTGGACGTGACCTTGACCGCGTCACGGACAAACTAGCCGCATGTCCGAAGCAAACACCCAGGCCGATCCGATCGCGCGAACGCTCGACATCGCCCAGCGTGGATACCGGTTTGCCAGGTATCTGCTGCGCAAGTTTTTCGACGATCAGTGCACGGAGACCGCGTCGGCCCTCACGTACCAGACCATGTTCGCGGTCGTGCCGCTGCTGACGGTGGCGTACCTGCTGATCAACGCGGTGCCCGCGCTGGCGGGCGTCGACAAGCAGATCGAAGACTTCATCTTCACGAACATCGTGCCCGAGAACGTGGGCGTGATACGGGAATACCTGACCGACTTCTCGACGCAGGCGCGTGGCCTGGGTGCTGTCAGCCTCGGCTTTTTGGCGTTCACCGCATTCTGGATGCTGCTGACGATCGAGAAGACGTTCAACCGCATCTGGCATGTCAACGAGCCTCGACAGGGTTACCAGCGTCTGCTGATGTACTGGGCCGTGCTGACGCTTGCGCCGTTTGTCGGGATCGCGGGCATCGTCATTACCGGCTATGTGCTGAGTCTTCCCTATGTGTCCGATGTGGCGGGGTCCAGCTACTTTCTCTGGGTGGTTCCCCTGACGCTCAATACCTCGGTCTTCACGCTCGTTTACGTGACGGTGCCCAACTGCTACGTGCCGTTGCGGCATGCGGTCAAGGGCGGGTTCCTTGTCGCGGTCGCGCTGGAGCTCACGAAGTATTCGTTTGGCTTCTTTGTGTCCCGGACATCGTTCGAAGACATCTACGGCGCGTTCGCGACGTTCCCGCTCTTCCTCATCTGGATCTATCTGTCCTGGACGATCATCCTGATGGGCGCTGAGCTCGTGAAGAGCGTCAGCATCTATCGTGGGGATCAGCGCGGCGCCAGCGAGGAGCATCTGTACCAGGTCCTCGTGCTGCTGGACCGTTTTTATCGCGCGCATCGGACGGGCGAGGTGGTAAAGGAATCGGACATCGCGCGGGGGTCGCTGCGTATCGACCTCGAACACTGGAACGCCTACAAGACGCTGCTCCTTGAACGTCACCTGATCCACGGTGTCGACGGAGGGTATGTCCTCGCGCGGGACCTCTCCGAGGTGACGCTCTGGGAGCTGCACCAGGCCCTGCCCTGGCCGCTGCCGCAGGACGTGAGTTGGGGTGACGCCGAGTGGGAAGTTGCCCTGTCCGAACTCCTCAGATCGATCGCGGAAGGCTCGCGGGAGCGTCTTGAATTCGACATCGAGTCGATGTTCAGGGGTGACGCGCTGGGTTCGCCTAGTGTTGTGGCCAGTCGCAAGATCGAGGCCAGGGACTGATGCGCGCCGGCATCCTGGCAATCGTCCTGGCGCTTGCGGGCTGTGCCGCGGAGCCGGACTTTCTCGATGCGCAGGGGCAGGGTCATTCCTTCGCCGCGCTGCAGGGCAAATGGATCGTCGTCAACTACTGGGCAACGTGGTGCGGTCCCTGCATTGCAGAGATCAAGGAACTCAACGAACTCCATCACGGACGCGACGATCTCGTGGTGTTCGGCATCAACTACGATGGTGAGAAGGGCGAGGTCCTCGACCGCCAGATCGCCAGGATGGG
Organism: Gammaproteobacteria bacterium; assembly: GCA_002728675.1. Taxonomy (GTDB): domain Bacteria; phylum Pseudomonadota; class Gammaproteobacteria; order Pseudomonadales; family Azotimanducaceae. The sequence continues at coordinate 4,657 of PBVL01000203.1, read as the reverse complement.
GATCAACTTCCCAGTATTCGCGGGTGACGTGCCTGATCAGTACCGCTTCGACTTTCCCCTCGTACTCCCGACGACCCACATCGTCGGGCCCGATGGTCAGCTCCGCGAGACGTTCGTCGGGCCGCAGACGCTTGCCACGTTCGACGAGGCTGCGGGCGGCGGTCCCGGCGACTAGCGTCCTGTCAACGAGACAGGGCGCTATCGCAACACGCTCTGCAGGTGGGTAAGGACGTCCGCGATCGGCACGTCGGTCGAGGTCCCGCTGACACGGTCCACCACCTCGACGGTGCCTGACTTGAGGCCCCGGTCGCCGACGATGACGCGCTGCGGGATACCCAACAACTCGGCATCCGCGAACTTGGCGCCGGGACGCTCGCGATCCCTGTCGTCCATCAGCACGTCGATGCCCGCGTCACGAAGGTCCTGATAGATGGCCTCGGCGGCAGCGCCGACGTCCTCGGACTTGTGCGCGTTGATGGGGATGAGCGTCACTTCGAAAGGCGTCACCGAGAGGGGCCAGCAGATGCCGTTGTCGTCATGGTGCTGCTCGACGATCGCGGCAACGATGCGCGAAACGCCGATACCGTAACACCCCATTGTCATCGTGACGGCCTTGCCGGAGCCGTCCAGGACGGTCGCACCCAGCGCCTCGGAGTAGAGCGTTCCGAGCTGGAAGATGTGGCCCACTTCGATGCCGCGGGTGAGGGCGATCCTGCCTTGCCCGTCAGGACTCGGGTCACCTTCGACCACTTCCCGCAGGTCTTCGACCTTGATCTCGCCGACGTCCCTCGACCAGTTCACGTGGATGGTATGGAAGCCCTCATCGTTGGCGCCACAGACGAAGTCGCCCAGCGCGGCGGCCGCGCGGTCGACGACCATCGGAATACTGAGGCCGACGGGGCCAATGGAGCCGATGCCGACACCGGTGGCCTTCCGGACGGCATCGGGTTCGAGCATCAACAGTGGCGCTGCCACGGCGGGGTGTTTCTCCGCCTTGACTGCGTTGAGCTGGTGGTCGCCGCGCAGGACGAGCGCGACGGCGGGTGAGTCCGCGCCAGCAACCACGAGGGTCTTGACCGTTCTGGCAGGGTCGACCCCAAGGGTTTCGGAGACATCGTCGATGGTCCTGGCATCTGGCGTCGCCACTCGTTCGGCGGGGGCTCCGGACTCCGCCTCGCGCTCCGGCGCGACAGCTTCCGCAAGTTCGACGTTTGCGGCGAAGTCGCTGTCGGTGGAGAACGCGATGACATCCTCGCCTGCATCTGCCAGCGCCATGAATTCCATCGAGGCACTGCCGCCAATGGATCCCGAGTCCGCCTGCACGGGACGGAAGGTGAGTCCGCAGCGCGTCAGGATGCGGCTGTAGGCGTCGTGCATGTCCTCGTAGGTCTGCTGGAGGCTGGCCGCGTCAAGATGGAACGAGTAGGCATCCTTCATCATGAACTCACGCGCGCGCATCAGCCCGAAGCGGGGACGCGTCTCGTCGCGGAACTTCGTCTGAATCTGGTAGTAGTTCACGGGCAGCTGCCTGTGGCTTCGCAGTTCCTGGCGGGCGAGATCCGTGATGACCTCTTCGTGGGTCGGGCCGAAGCAGAAGTCGCGTTCGTGCCGGTCCTTGAATTTCAAGAGCTGACCCTCATCGTACTTGGCCCATCGTCCCGATTCGTGCCAGAGCTCCGCAGGCTGGACGACCGGCATCAGGACCTCGAGGGCGCCGGCCGCGTTCATTTCCTCGCGGATGATGGCGGTGACCTTCTGCAGCACTTTGAGGCCGATGGGCATCCAGTTGTAGAGGCCTGACGCGACCTGGCGGATGAACCCCGCCCTGAGCAACAGCTGATGGCTCGCAATTTCGGCGTCCGCGGGCGTTTCCCGCAGCGTCGAGATCGAATAGCGCGAAACCTTCATTGTGAAGTCCTCCTGAGGAACGAGTGCACGTGTGCGCGTCCCTAAACACGATGGGATTGGAAGCGACCGGTGACATGGCGGTCAGGTTCATGCCCGCTCCTGCAACGCCCCTTCCATCAACAACCCTTCTGTAAACAGAAAGGGGCCGCATCCGCGGCCCCTTTCTTGTCCGATCTTGACCGATCTTGACCGGTCTTGACCGGTGGGAAGTGGGTCAACCCACGTCCCCAACCAGCTTCGAGATCATCCCGAGGGTCAGACCATCTCTTTCAGACCCTTGAGCGGCAGGACCTTGATCTTCGTGCTGGCCGGTTTGGCCGCGATGTCCATGAGTTCGCCCGGTCGGAACGGGTTCGGGACACCTTTGCGTGCCGGACGGCGCGGTTTCTTGACCGTCTTGATCTTGAGCAGGCCGGGCAGCGTGAATTCCCCGACCGCGCCCTTCTTCACGTGGCGCGCGATGATATCGGAGAGTGAGTCGAGCACTGCTCCCACTTCTTTCTTGGAGAGGTCGGTATTTTCCGAAATCTCAGCCAGGATTGCGCTCTTGGTGTACTTGCCCTTGATTGCCGGGAGCTTTTTTGCTGCCTTTTTCGCGGCGGCCTTCTTTGCTGCCTTTTTCGCGGCCATGCGTGGATCCTTGTCTTTGGGGTTTTGGGGGAGTGGTGGCCGTGTGGGGGCCGTCAGGTCGGGCCAGTTTATACATGATGGTCTGACCCCCCGCAAGGCAACGGAGGCCGCCTATACCTGCGTTTTCCGCGAAATTCGGCCGAGTGGCCGTTGCTCAGCGGGGGCGTGCACTGTCTTGCGCGACCTGCTTCTGCAGGGGCGCGATATACGGTATAGTATGCGGCCGCTTTCCCTACGACATGCTTTTGGGACCCACCCATGCCGATCTACGAGTACGAGTGCAAAGCCTGCGGGCATCGTCTCGAGAAGTTGCAGAAGATGAGCGACGACCCGCTCGTCGACTGCCCCAAGTGCTCGAAGCCTGACCTTGTCAAACTCGTCTCCGGAGGTCAGTTCCGGTTGAAGGGTGACGGTTGGTACGAGACCGACTTCAAGACCGGCAAGAAGAAGAACGTCGCGGGAGGGTCCGGTGGCGGTTCGGACTCAGGTGGTTCCAGCCCCAGTTCCAATAGCAACTCCAGTTCCGGGTCCTCGGCGGCTGCGAGTTAACCAAGCACCAGCAATTCATACAGCACCAGGATCCGGGCACAGCACGTGGCCCGGGATATCTGCTGCGTGAACGGTTTGGTCCGGAGGAGAACAACATGAAGACAAACTCCTTACCGACGCTCTCGTTACCGACAGAGGGGACAACCTGATGACGACTTTGTCCATGCGCAGCCACTACTGCGGGGATCTGCGTTCCAGCCACATAGGCGAAACCGTGACGCTGGCCGGCTGGGTGCAGCGTCGTCGTGATCACGGCGGGGTCATCTTTCTGGACCTCCGGGACCGGGAGGGGTTTGTCCAGGTGGTGTTCGACCCTGATACGCAAGAAGCGTTTGCCCTCGCGGATCAGGTCAGGAACGAGTTTGTGGTTGGCGTGGTCGGGCGCGTCCGAGCGCGTGACCCGGAGGCGGTCAATCCAAAGATGGCCACCGGCGAGATCGAGGTGCTCGGTCTGGAACTGACCCTGCACAACCCGTCTGACACGCCCCCGTTCCAGCTCGACGAGTACAGCGAAGCGGGTGAGGACGTTCGGCTGCGGTATCGATTCATCGACCTGCGTCGACCCGAGATGCAGGAGAAACTCCGCCTGCGTTCCCGGGTCAGTCACTTCGTCCGCAACTACCTGGACGAACAGGGATTCATCGATATCGAAACGCCCGTGCTCACCCGGGCAACGCCGGAAGGCGCCCGCGATTACCTGGTTCCGAGTCGCACCCAGCCGGGACGCTTCTTTGCGCTCCCGCAGTCACCACAGCTGTTCAAACAACTGTTTATGGTGTCGGGCTACGATCGCTACTACCAGATCGCCCGCTGCTTCAGGGACGAGGACCTGCGGGCTGACCGGCAGCCGGAGTTCACGCAGATCGACATCGAAACCTCGTTCATGACCGAGCAGGAGATCATGGATCTGAACGAGACGATGCTGAAGGTCCTCTTCAGGGAAATGGTCGATGTCGAGCTTCCCGATTTCCCGGTGCTCACCTATGCCGAGGCCATGCAGAAGTACGGCAGTGACCGGCCGGACCTGCGGATCCCGCTTGAAATGATCGACGTGGACGACCTGATGCGGGATGTCGAATTCAAGGTGTTCAGCGGTCCCGCCAACGACGACGGCGCCCGCGTAGCGGCACTGCGTCTCCCGGAAGGCGACCGCCTGAGTCGGAAGATGATCGACGACTACACGAAGTTCGTCGGTCGCTACGGTGCGCGCGGACTCGCATATATCCGGGTCAACGACCGGTCCGCAGGGATCGAGGGTCTGCAGTCGCCGATCCTGAAATTCCTGCCGGACGAGGTCGTCGCGGCGATCCTTGATCGTGTCGGGGCGCAGGACAAAGACATCATCTTCTTCGGCGCCGGCCCGGCGAAGGTCGTGAACGATGCGCTCGGCGCCCTGCGGGGCGCACTCGGGGCGGATCTCGACCTCTATACGCACGAATGGGCGCCGTGTTGGGTCATCGACTTTCCGATGTTCGATGAGGACGGCAGTGGCGGCTGGACCGCAACGCACCATCCGTTCACCAGTCCGATCGGAACGCCTGAGGAAGTCGAAGCAAATCCGGGTGCGGCG
>PBVL01000202.1 GCA_002728675.1 Gammaproteobacteria bacterium | reverse complement strand
TCTGCGCGAGATTCAAGGACACGAGCTGCAAGCAGCCCCGGCTCCGTCGAGCCGACGCCACTGTTGATGTTGAGACCGTCTGGCTGGACACCCATCTCGAGCACCTCGGCGCCCAACTCGCGAAACACACTCGGCGCCACGTGATAGGTCGCCCCGTGCGCACAATCAAGGACGATCCGCATCCCGGCGAGGCTCCGCTCGCTCGGAAAGGTGCTCTTGCAGAACTCGATGTAGCGACCAGGGGCATCGTTGATACGGGTCACTTTGCCCAGTCGGTCCGAGTCGACCATTTCCATCGGCTCATCGAGCTGCGCCTCGATCGCGAGTTCGACCTCATCGTCAATCTTCGTGCCGCCGTCAGAGAAAAATTTGATGCCGTTGTCGAAGTAGGGGTTGTGGGACGCGCTGATCACAACGCCCGCCCGCCCTTTGAACGTCCGCGTGAGGTACGCAATCGCGGGCGTAGGCATCGGGCCCAGCAGCGAGACATTCACTCCCGCCGCAGAGAACCCGGCCTCGAGCGCGGACTCGAAAATATAGCCGGAGATGCGTGTGTCCTTGCCAATCAGGACGCTGCCTCCGCCCCGTTCGGCGAACACGCGCCCGGCGGCCCACCCAAGCTTCATGATGGTTTCCGGCGTGATGGGCTCGGTGCCCACGCGGCCCCTGATCCCGTCGGTTCCGAAGAAGCGCTTCTTCACCCGAGTCTCCACAGCGGTCTGAAAGGTCGCCTACCCTAGCAGCCGACGCACCCGCACGCAGCCAGAGATTGACAGAACGTGGGGAACGACAGGTTGGGCGGGAGCGATCGGCCGGCTCCCGGGGTCGGGTCTGGCTCAGACCCGGGGCTGGCGGCCGTTGAAGGCCTCGACGATTGCGAGTGCCTGTTTCGTCTGTGCGACATCGTGGACCCGCAGAAGGCGGGCGCCCTCGTGCGCCGCCAACGCCGCCGCTGTCACGCTGCCAATCAGGCGGTCTTCGGTGCGCGTCCCGAGCGCCGCGGCGACCGTGCTCTTGCGCGAGACGCCCACCAATACAGGGTAGCCAAGGTCGACCAACGCGCGCAGTTCCCGGAGCAGACGCCAGTTGTGCGCGGGCGTCTTGCCAAATCCGAACCCCGGGTCGAGGAGGATGTCAGCCTGCCTCATGCCCGCCGCAAGGCAATCCCGGGCCCTTTCCGCCAGGAACTCGGCGACCTCCGCGACCACATCCGCGTACCGCGGCGCTGACTGCATCGTCCGGGGCGTTCCCTGCATGTGCATGAGGCACACCGGCACTCCGAGTTCGACCGCCGTGCTCACCGCGCCGTCCGCCTGCAGGGCCGCGACGTCGTTGATGAGGTTGGCGCCCGCTTGAACGGCGCCGCGCATGACCTGGGGTTTGCTGGTGTCGATCGAGACCGGTACCGCGCTCGCACCACGCAGTGCTTCGATGACCGGGATCACCCGGTCGAGCTCTTCCTCGGCCGAGATGGCGACGGCCCCGGGACGGGTCGACTCGCCCCCGATATCGATGATGTCGGCGCCCTCATCCACCATGCGCAGCGCGTGATCGAGCGCGCGGTCCCGCTGCACGAACGCTCCACCGTCACTGAACGAGTCCGGTGTCACGTTGAGGATGCCCATGACGAGCGTGTCGTGCCCGGCGAGACGGGCACGCAGGCTTTGCGTGGGATTCACGCCGGGTGCGGTGCGCGGCACCGATGCGTCAGGCCGGGCAACCGGTGCGCCAGTGCTCAGATCAATGCTCGCCCGCGGGCCCCCCAACGGAACCGCTCTGACGCGGTGCCGGGTCTTCGTCGACCGTGGGGTCGGGGTCAGGCTGTGGCGGTTCGCTGGGATCATCCCAGCCAGCAGGCGGCCGTGGTGGACGCCCGTTCATGATGTCGTCGATCTGCTCGTCATCAATCGTCTCGTATTCGAGCAGCGCCTCGGCCATGGCGTGCAGCTTGTCGACGTTCTCGTCCAGAAGCCGCGTTGCCGTGGCGTAACATTCGTCGATGATCTTGCGCACCTCTTCGTCGATCTTGCGCGCAGTCTCGCCGGACACGGATGAGCGCGAGGAACCCGCGGACATGCCGAGGAAAACCTCCTCGTCGTCCTCGTCGTACATGAGCGGACCCAGCTCGTTCGAGAGCCCCCACTTGGTGACCATCTTCCGGGCGAGATTCGTCGCCTGCTGGATGTCGTTCGAGGCGCCAGTCGTGATGCCGTCTTCGCCGAGCGTCATCTCCTCGGCGACGCGACCGCCAAATGCGGTACAGATCTGCGAGTAGATCGCACGCTTCGACAGCGAATAGCGGTCCTCTTCCGGCAGGAACATCGTGACGCCGAGCGCGCGACCACGTGGAATGATCGTGACCTTGTAAGCCGGGTCGTGTTCGGGCACCAGCTTACCGACAATGCAGTGCCCTGCCTCGTGATACGCGGTGTTCCGGCGCTCCTTCTCGGACATGACCATGGTCTTGCGCTCGGTGCCGAGCATGATCTTGTCCTTGGCCTCGTCGAACTGCTGCGGGCCAACGACGCGCAGGCTGCGGCGCGCCGCGAACAGGGCGGCTTCGTTCACGAGATTCGCGAGATCCGCTCCGGAAAAGCCCGGCGTGCCCCGCGCGATCACCGACGGATCCACATCTTCACCGAGCGGCACTTTGCGCATGTGCACTTTGAGAATCTGTTCCCGGCCGCGAATGTCAGGCAGCGACACGACCACCTGGCGGTCGAAGCGCCCCGGTCGCAGCAACGCTGGATCCAGTACGTCCGGACGGTTGGTCGAGGCAATGACAATAATGCCTTCGTTACCGTCAAAGCCGTCCATCTCGACGAGTAGCTGGTTGAGCGTCTGTTCGCGCTCGTCATGCCCGCCGCCGAGACCCGCGCCCCGATGGCGGCCCACCGCATCGATCTCGTCGATAAAGATGATGCAGGGCGTCTGTTTCTTGGCCTGATCGAACATGTCACGGACGCGGGACGCACCAACGCCAACGAACATCTCCACAAAGTCGGAACCCGAGATCGAGAAAAACGGCACCTTCGCTTCGCCTGCAATCGCCTTCGCGAGGAGCGTCTTGCCCGTCCCTGGCGGGCCGACCATCAGCGTGCCCCGCGGGATGCGGCCGCCCAGCTTCTGGAACTTCGAGGGGTCCTCCAGGAACTCGACGAGTTCGGTGACCTCCTCCTTTGCCTCATCGACCCCGGCGACGTCCTTGAAGGTCGTGTTGATCTGATCCTCGCCCAGCAGTTTCGCCTTGCTCTTGCCGAACGTCAGCGGACCACCACGACCGCTCGCGCCGCCCTGCATCTGGCGCATGAAGAACATGAATACCGCGATGATGATGAGGATCGGGAAGCTGGCAACGACCAGTTGCGTCCAGATGCTCTGCTGTTCGGGACGCGCGCCCGTCGTGATCACGTCGTGCTCGAGCAGATCGTCGATGAGCTTCTGGTCCGTGACCTGCGGTTGCATGGTCTCGAACTTCTGCCCGTTATGCAGCTCGCCGGAGATGGTCAGACCATCGATGTCGACGGCGCGCACTTCGTTCGAGTTCACGAGATCGACGAACCGCGAGTACTCGAGCTCGTCGGGCCCTTCACGCATGCCGAAGTTGTTGAACACCACCAGGAGCACCGCGGCGATCACCAGCCACAGCAGAAGATTCTTGCCCATGTCACTCATGGCTATTACCTCAATGAAAGGCGCCTCGCCTTCCCTCTGTCCACCCGAAACCCCGGAGGCATCGGGCACATCTTATTCTGTACTTCCCAACAGTCTACGTCACGGACGCCACAACGGACGACGGGAATCGCCTCCAGAGTCAGCCGCGATAATCGAGGCCGATCAGGTAGAACTCACGCGAACTGCTGCGCGACGCGTCCGGCTTGTGGTTCACCACCTTCCTGAACGCGGCCCGGCACGCATCGCGAAACTCGTCTGTCCCAGCGCCTTCGAAACATTTGACCACAAGGGCCCCGTGCGGTTTCAGGATTCGCGTAGCGAGATCGAGCGCCAGTTCCACCAGTTCCATCGAGCGTGCCTGGTCGGCGACACGCACTCCACTTAGATTGGGGGCCATGTCCGACAAAACAAGGTCCGCGCCCCCGCTGGTCTCGTCCAGCACCCGCTCGAGCGTCCGATCCTCCGTGAAGTCGCCTTCGATGACTGTGACTCCCCCCAAAGATGCAACGGGGAGCCGATCGACTGCAACGATTTTCCCGGTGTCACCCACCGCATCCCGGGCGACCTGGCTCCAGCCCCCGGGTGCGGCTCCGAGGTCCACGACGACGGTTCCCGGCTGCAGCACGCGGTACTTCTCGTCAATCTGGAGCAGTTTGTAGCTTGCCCGCGACCGATAGCCGTCACGGCCCGCCCGTTTGACGTAGCCGTCGCGTTGCTGACGCTGCTGCCACGCATTAAGCTTGCGGCCCCGTCCCCGTCCCTCGGGCGGTCGGGACTTCTGATTCATGACCGTTTACCCACGCAACGTCCTCCCAAATGCCCTCTACCGAACCCCCGCAGCAGCAGCCGCAAGAAAAGCCGAATCCGCGCGAAGCGAAACGGATGCGCGCCATCGGCCACAAGCTCCACCCACTGGTGATCGTCGGCGACAAGGGCGCCAGCGACGCCGTGCTCGCGGAACTGGACCGGGCCCTGACCGATCATGAACTCATCAAGGTGCGCGTGAACCTACCGCGCGAAGAGCGCGTCGCGGAACTGCAGCGCCTCAAGGAGCGTTCGGGCGCCCATATCGTACAGGCAACCGGCCGGGTTGCCTTGCTGTTGCGCAAGGCGCGCAAGCCCAAGGCACATTTGTCGAACCTGTTGCGGGAGTTCTAGGGCAGCGTCCTTCGAGCGGATCTCTTGCGCGCCCCCTTGCGTCACACCCGGCGCAACGCTGGCCCCGCAGGCCCGCGCTCACTAGAGGTGTGCGACCGAATCGATCTCGTACTGAATGTCACCGGACGGCGTCTGGACGACCACGACGTCGCCCGCTTCCTTGCCGATCAGCGCACGGGCAATCGGCGTATAGATCGAAATCTTCTGTTCCTTCAGGTCAGCTTCGTCGTCGCCGACGATCTTGTAGGTGACCTCGCTGTCGTCATCGAGATTGATGAGACCGACGGTGACCCCAAAAATCACCTTGCCGGAACTCTCGATGGTCGTAACGTCGATCACCTGCGCGACAGAGAGCTTGCCTTCGATCTCCGCGATGCGGCCCTCGATGAGCCCCTGTTCCTCTTTCGCGTACTGGTACTCGGCGTTTTCCCGCAGGTCACCCTGCTCACGCGCCGTCGCGATTTCCCTGATGATCCGCGGACGCTCCTGCGACTTGAGCCGGTCGAGTTCCTGACGCAGGGCCGCAGCACCCGCCACCGTCATGGGTACTTTGTCCATCACGTTACCCCCTGTTACACCATACCCGCGCGCGCACCACACTCCCGGGCATCGGGCCCGAAATGCAGTCGCGGGAAAAGAAAGTCTAGAGGACAGCGGCCTCTAAAGCGACCAAAACACGGCGCCCCAATGCGTCGCGCACGGAACGATTATTGTCTGGCGTGCCAGTCCTGCAGGCTGGTGACGCTGTAGTCTTCACCGTGCCTGATCGCTGCCACACACGCCTCTCCACCGGAGATGGTCGTCGTGTAGAACACCTTGCTCTGCAGCGCGGTGCGACGGATCTCGAATGAGTCGGCAATCGCCTGTTTCCCCTCAGTCGTGTTCACGATGAACTGCACTTCCTGGTTCTTCAGCATGTCGACGATGTGCGGGCGCCCTTCGTTGACCTTGTTGATGTCGCCGATCGGCACGCCCGCTTCGCGGATGATCCGTGCGGTACCGACAGTCGCCACAAGCTTGAAGCCGAGTTCGACCAGATCCCGCGCAACCTCGATGATGCCCGGGCGGTCGACAACCCGAACGGACAGGAATGCGGTCCCTGCCTCCGGCATCGGATCGCCCGCAGCGCGCTGCGCCTTGCCGTATGCCTCGCTGAACGTTTCGCCCACTCCCATGACTTCACCGGTCGACTTCATCTCGGGTCCAAGAATCGGATCGACCCCGGGAAACTTGCCGAACGGGAACACCGCTTCCTTGACGCTGAAGTGGGTCGGCACAATCTCCTCGGTGACGTTCTGCTCCGCCAGGGTTGTGCCCGCCATGCATCGCGAAGCGACTTTGGCGAGCGACACGCCGATGCACTTCGAGACGAAAGGCACCGTCCGGGAGGCGCGCGGATTCACCTCGAGGACGTAGATGTCGTCCCCCTGGATCGCCAACTGCACGTTCATGAGTCCGACGACACCCAGCTCAGCCGCCATTGCCTTGACCTGCCCGCGAATCCGTTCGAGCGTCGGCTCATCAAGACTGTACGCTGGCAGCGAGCACGCCGAGTCTCCCGAATGGATGCCGGCCTGCTCGATGTGCTGCATGATCGCGCCAATCACGACCTGCTTGCCGTCCGACACGGCATCGACGTCCACCTCGATTGCCTGGTCCAGAAAGTGGTCTAGCAGCACCGGCGATTCTTCGGAGACGTCCACCGCCTCCTGCAGATATTGGCGCAGTTCGTCTTCGGAGTGCACGATCTCCATCGCTCGCCCGCCGAGAACGTATGACGGGCGCACCACCAGCGGGAACCCGATGTCGCCCGCAGCGGCGACGCCTGCGTCCATTGTCTTGACCGTCTGATTGGGTGGCTGCCGCAGATCGAGCTTCTCGATCAGCTTCTGAAACCGCTCGCGGTCTTCGGCAGCATCGATCGCATCCGGACTCGTCCCGATGATCGGGACGCCGTGCTCAGCCAGCGCATTCGCCAGCTTCAGCGGGGTCTGACCGCCGAACTGCACAATGACCCCCTTCGGGCGCTCCAGTTCGACAATTTCGAGGACATCTTCGAGCGTGAGCGACTCGAAATAGAGCCGGTCGGACGTGTCGTAGTCCGTTGAGACCGTCTCGGGGTTGCAGTTGACCATGATGGTCTCGTAGCCGTCCTCGCGCATGGCAAGCGCGGCGTGCACGCAACAATAGTCGAACTCGATCCCCTGACCGATCCGGTTCGGCCCGCCGCCGAGCACCATGATCTTCTCTTTGTCGGTGGGGTTGGATTCGCACTCCGTCTCGTACGTCGAGTACATGTACGCCGTCGCAGACACGAACTCAGCGGCGCACGTGTCGACCCTCCGGTACACCGGCCGCACGCCAAGCCCGATGCGCCTCTCGCGGACTTCGCTTTCGCGCTTGCCAAGCAGTTCGGCGATTCGTGCGTCCGAGAATCCTTCACTCTTTAACCCGAACATCGCGTCCGCGTCGAGTGCATCGAGCGCGCTGGCGGCGATCGCGGTCTCGGATTCGATCAGCTCCTCGATCTGGGCGAGAAACCACGGATCGATGCCCGTCAGATCGAAGATCTGCCCGGCCGTCAGTCCCTGGCGGATCGCGTCTGCCACGTACCGGATGCGGTCAGCACCGGGCTCGCGAAGTTCCGCCTGGAGTTTGGAGAGCCAGCGCTCCTGGGACGTATCGATGACCGGATCGAGCCCGTTGATGCCAATCTCGAGACCCCGCAGCGCCTTCTGCATGCTCTCCTTGAAGGAGCGCCCGATGGCCATCACCTCGCCGACCGACTTCATCTGGGTCGTGAGCACGTTTTCGGCCTGGGGGAATTTCTCGAAGGTGAACCGCGGGATCTTGGTGACGATGTAGTCGATCGAGGGTTCGAACGAGGCCGGTGTGGCGCCGCCCGTGATCTCGTTGGAAAGCTCGTCGAGTGTGTAACCCACGGCGAGCTTCGCGGCCACCTTGGCGATCGGGAAGCCCGTCGCCTTGGACGCGAGCGCCGAGGAACGGGACACCCGCGGATTCATTTCGATGACGACCAGCCGTCCGTCTTCGGGATTGACCGCAAACTGCACGTTGGAGCCACCGGTCTCGACGCCGATCACGCGCAGCACGGCGATCGATGCGTCCCGCATGACCTGGTATTCCTTGTCGGTCAGCGTCTGTGCCGGGGCGATCGTGATCGAATCACCCGTGTGCACACCCATCGGGTCCAGATTCTCGATCGAGCACACGATGATGCAGTTGTCGTTTCGGTCGCGAACAACCTCCATCTCGAACTCTTTCCAGCCGAGCAGCGATTCGTCGATCAGCAGTTCGCTCGTCGGTGAGAGGTCCAGCCCACGCTCGCAGATCTCTTCGAAGTCGTCGTGGTTGTATGCGACGCCGCCGCCGCTTCCACCAAGGGTAAAGGAGGGCCTGATCACACAGGGGTAGCCAAGCTGGGACTGCACCTGACGCGCTTCGACCATCGAGTGCGCAATGGCTGACCGGGGCGTCTCGAGGCCGATCGACTTCATCGCAATGTCGAACTTTTGCCGGTCCTCGGCCTTGTCGATGGCTTCGCGTTTCGCGCCGATCAGTTCGACGCCATACTTTTCGAGCACGCCTTCCCGGGCGAGATCGAGGGCGCAGTTCAGCCCGGTCTGACCACCCATGGTCGGGAGCAGCGCGTCCGGTCGCTCGGCGGCAATGATGTTCTCGACCGCGCGCCATGTGACGGGCTCGATGTAGGTCGCGTCCGCCATGGTCGGATCGGTCATGATCGTCGCCGGATTCGAGTTCACCAGGATGACCCGGTACCCCTCTTCCCGCAGCGCCTTACACGCCTGCGCGCCGGAGTAGTCGAACTCACATGCCTGGCCGATGACAATCGGGCCAGCCCCGATGATCAGGATGCTCTTGATGTCGGTACGTTTTGGCATCAGCTGGTGGTCCGGCGACAGGTTGAACGGGGAGCAGGGACCATCAGGACGTGCCTCGCGCGGCCACGTACTGGTCCATCAACTCAATGAAGTGATCGAAGAGCGGACTGGCGTCATGGGGACCGGGGCTCGCCTCCGGGTGACCCTGGAATCCGAACGCGAGTTTGTCGACGAGGTGCAGCCCCTGCAGCGTCCCGTCGAAAAGGGACTGATGCGTCATCCGCACGCTGTCGTTGAGGGTGTCTTCGTCGATACAGAACCCGTGATTCTGGCTGGTGATGAGCACCGTACCGTCATCCAGATTCTTCACCGGGTGGTTGGCGCCGTGGTGACCGTGTCCCATCTTGCGGGTCTTGAGACCCGCCGCGAGACCGAGCAACTGCAGACCGAGGCAAATGCCGAAAACCGGCACGTCGGTCTGCAGAATCGACTGAATCGCGCTGATCGCGTAGTCGCAGGGGTCGGGGTCGCCCGGGCCGTTTGAGAGGAAGACACCGTCCGGCGCCAGCGCCAGGACGTCCTCGGCGGGCGTATCCGCCGGAACGACGGTCAGGCGGCATCCCCGGTCGACGAGCATCCGAAGAATGTTGCGCTTCACGCCGTAGTCGTACGCCACCACATGATATTGTGATGATGTTGCTTTCCCGAATCCGACGCCCTGCCGCCAGGAGTGCTCCTCCCACACGTACCGCGCCTTCGACGTCACCTCGATGGCAAGGTCCATGCCGGCAAGCCCGGGGAAGGCGCCGGCCTCGCGCATCGCGAGCTCCCGCTCGGCATCGCCGATGGTTTCCGCCGCGAGGATGCACCCGTTCTGCGAGCCCTCGTCGCGCAGGATGCGGGTCAGCTTGCGTGTGTCGATCCGCGCGATGCCGACAATGCCGTTGTCGGCCAGGTACTCGGACAGCCCCTTCTGCATGCGCCAGTTGCTGGCGACGCGCGGGCGGTCCTTGACGATCAGCCCCGAACACCAGATTCCCGAGGACTCTTCGTCTTCGTCGTTGGTGCCGGTATTGCCGATATGCGGATGCGTCAGCGTGACGATCTGCCGGCAGTAGGACGGGTCGGTGAGAATTTCCTGATAGCCGGACATCGCCGTGTTGAAGACGACCTCGCCGGACGCGTGCCCGGCCGCACCAATGCCAAGGCCCTCGAAGGTCACACCATTCGCCAATGCGAGCAGAGCTTTCAAGAGCGTGCCTCCGGGATGCGCGCGACGTCACGCGGCGCGTGCGGCTCTCGCGGGCTGCGTGCGCTGGGGATTGCCATTTATCAGTGCTCCGAGCAGAAAAAAAGCGAGAGGGACAGGTCCGTCTCGCTTTCTCTTATTTGGGGTGGGGCGTCATGTTGGCGGCGTATTCTAGTGAGGTCACCGCTTGGCTTCAATACGCCAGCCGCACACTTGTCGGCAACCATGGGCCGCGCGTCCGGAGACCCAGCCTCCCGACCTCAGGACGGCTCCCTCAGGCCCAGCACATCCTGCATGTCGAAGAGCCCGGACGCCTGCCCGCCGACCCAGAGCGCAGCGCGCACGGCACCCTGCGCGAAGTTGGAGCGCGAGTGGGCGACGTGCGTGATCTGCACACGTTCCCCCGGGGCCGGCGAACATCGCCGTGTGCTCACCCACGATGTCCCCGGCGCGCAGGCTGTGGAAGCCGATTGTCGCGCCGTCGCGTTCCCCCGTGTGACCTTCACGGCCGAATACGGCCACTTCCCGCAGATCACGCCCGAGCGCTCCGGCAATCGCCTCACCCATGCCGATTGCGGTGCCCGACGGCGCGTCCACCTTGTGGCGGTGATGTGCCTCGGTGATCTCGATGTCGACCCCGTCGCCGAAGATGCTCGCCGCCATCTCGAGCAGCTTGAAGGTCACGTTCACACCAACGCTGAAGTTGTGCGCCTTCACGACCGCAATGTCTGCGGTTGCGGCAACGAGCCTGGCGTCCTGTTCGGGCGAGAGGCCCGTGGTGCCGATGATCATGCGCTTGCCCGCCGCGCGACAGGCTTCGATGTTCTGCTCGGTCGCGTCAGCAATCGTAAAATCGATGAGCACATCCGCTGCTTCTGCCGCTGCTGCCACATCGTCGCCCAACGGAACGCCGAGCGTACCGACCCCCGCAATCTCGCCGGCGTCCCGGCCAAGGCCTTCGAACCCGGGGCGTTCGATTGCCGCCGTCACCACGGCACCCGGTTCCTGGCCCACGGTCTCGATGAGCATTTTCCCCATCCGGCCCGCAGCACCGGCGATGGCGACTCGAACTGGATCAGACATGGGTCACTCCAAGAGAACGGCGGAGCGCCATCATACGCGCGGCAGCGCCTAACCAAAACGTTGGTTTCCACCCAGCCACCACGATGTCAGCTACCCGGTGACAATGCGGAGTTGCTGAACCTGACCACGTCCCGGCAACCCAGGCGAGGCGCCGCAGCGGATGCGATCGGTCGTAGTTCGAGTGACGCCCTCGCGTCAGCGGCAGCCGGTCGATGGCGCAAATGCGTCTGGCGCAATCGACGGAACTCGTCGCCGTCCCTGTAGCCCTTTATGATCAGCAACCGGAGGGTCAAGCGCAGACGCGGGACTCAACCATCCGAATCTCCGGCGATCCCCGGGGCAGTTCACAGGCAGGACCTTGGATTTCCACCTGGTCACATCCACTCTGCTGCGGGAATTCCAGACGCAGCACATCAACTACGCCGTCATTGGCGGATTTGCGCTAGGCTCTTGGGGAGTCACCCGTGCAACCATCGATATGGACTTGCTCCTGCTCGTTGATGACGCGACCAGGGCGGAAAAGATCCTGACTGCACAGAGTTACCGCTGTATTCACAAGACCGAAAACGTCGCTCAGTATGTGTCTGACTCAGTGCCCTACGGGAGTATCGACATACTGTATGCCTTCCGCGAGGTGTCCAGGCACATGCTGGCGCGAAGTGTTGAGGTCGATGTTGTCGAAGGCGTGGCGATCAGGTCACTGGTCCCTGAAGACATTATCGGACTGAAACTCCAGGCATTGGTGAATGAGCCTGCCCGCGAACCCAGAGACTTGTGGGACATGGAGGCACTGTTGCTGGCCAGAAAGCGCGGTGGAGAACAGGTCGAGTGGGAAATGCTGAGTGAGTATTTCGATCTTTTTGACAGGGGCGACCTGCTCGCTGAACTGAGACGCAAGCATGACGAAACTGAATGAACGCGAGAGACGGGAACTGCTGGAGGACGCCTCGTCGGATACGCGAAGAGCTGAATTCGAAAGACTGAGACACGAGGGAAAGACGCTCACGGCCACACAGTATCTCGACTTTCTGAATTGGGCCAGCAGCTTGATGGCGGAAAGACCCGGCGATCGGCCATTGATCAATGGGCACATTCCTGCTGTGATTCGAGATCCGCGCCGTTGCTTCAGTTGTTACAACGACGGCAGTCCTTCGGCAAACGGAGCGGCTTGGGCGAGCGTCTGCCAACAACCTCGCTTCGCAACTTGCGGATGCGTTCGGGTCCGCTCGGATTATCCCGGCGGTGTTCGATCAGCACGGCGTACATCCAGTTCACGAAGGATGCGCCGGGCACCCAATCGGGAACCCGGATCTGTCAGCGTTGATCGAAGAGGTCATTCGCCAGCAAGACCGGAAGCCCGGGAACGCGCCGGCATTCATCGTCACGGGCATCCTGCGGGCGTGACGCCATCTCGTTCGACGGTGGCGGCGAAAAGGGAGGGCCGGTTCTGCGAGTGCAGACCAAATGACTCGGGTCTTGTCAGCGAGGCCGCGCCGCTGCAGTCAGGTCTGAGAGTGCGGTCCATCACCGGCAGGGCTCGATCCCGAGGCGGTGCCAGGATCGGTGATCGCTCGATAGCGACCGGTCAGTTACCGAGCCCGTCGAAGAAGCTCTTGACCCCCTCGAAGAACGAGTGACGCCGCGGCGACTGCCGCTCGTCACTCGCCTCCTCGAATTCCCGGAGCAGTTCTTTCTGACGCTTGGTGAGATTGACCGGTGTCTCGACGATGATCTCGCAGTAGAGGTCACCCACCCCGCCCCGGTTGATCTGTGAGACGTCGACCCCTTTGCCGCGGAGGCGAAAGCGTTTGCCCGTTTGGGTCTCGGCGGGAATCTTGAGGCTGACCCGCCCGTCCAGGGTGGGCACCTCGACCTCGGATCCGAGCGCGGCGTCGCTGAAACTGATCGGGACCTCGCAGAAGAGGTGCTGTGCCTCGCGCTGGAAGATTGCGTGGTCTTCGACCCGGACCTCAACGTACAGATCGCCGGCGGGACCACCGTTCGGGCCCGCCTCACCCTGCCCCGGAAGGCGCACGCGGTCGCCCGTGTCGACGCCGGGCGGAATCTTGACCGACAGCGTCTTGTTTTCCTGGCGGCGTCCCTGACCACTGCACTGATCGCAGGGATCGGTGATCATCTTGCCCGTGCCGCGACAGCGTGGGCACGCCTGCTGGACCGAAAAGAAGCCGCTCCTCGAGGTGACCTGACCCATGCCCCCGCACTGGACGCACGCGGTCGGCGAGGTGCCGCGACGCGCCCCGGAACCCAGACACTCCTGACACTCGACGAGCGTCGGCACGCGAATCTGGGGATTGACTCCGCGCACCGCATCCTCGAGCGACATGTCGAAGGTGTACTTGAGGTCGGTGCCCCGCTGGACGCGACTGCCGCCGCGACCACCCGCGAAGATATCCCCGAACACGTCTTCGAAGATTGATCCAAAACTGCCGGATCCACCGCCGAATCCGCCACCGCCCGCGGCGCCTTCGAGACCGGCGTGACCAAACTGGTCGTAGCGCGAGCGTTTGGAGTCGTCGGTGAGGACTTCGGCCGCCTCGCTCGCCTCCTTGAACAGCTCTTCGGATTCCGCGTCGCCCGGATTACGGTCCGGGTGGTACTTCATGGCAAGACGACGGTAGGCCTTTTTGATGTCACGCGTCGTCGCGTCCCGGCTGACGCCGAGCACATCGTAGTAGTCGCGTTTTTCCGCCATGTCCTGTTCCAGGCTCGTTGTTGTTCGCTTGGGTTACCGGCCTCGGCCGGTTGGCTCTGCCCCAGACGACAGGACCCCGCATGCGCGAGGTCCGTCGTTTTGGAGCTTGCCCCGTTTGCCGGGGCGATGGCAATCAGCCGGCCTTCTTCTCGTCGTCTTTGACTTCCTCGAATTCGGCGTCAACGGCGTCGGGATCACCCCCCGCATCCGCTCCGGGACCTCCGGCCGCATCACCGCCGGCACCTTCCGCCTGCGCTGCCTGCTCCGAGTAGAGCCGGGTCGCGAGTTCGGAAGACGCGTCGGTCAGCGCCTTGGTCTTCGCCTCGATTGCATCCTTGTCGTCACCCTTGAGCGCTTCCTCGAGTTCGGCGATTGCCGCGTCGATTCGCGTCCTCTCATCCTCGGTGACCTTGTCAGCGGCGTCTTCGAGCGTCTTGCGGGTCGCGTGGACGAGTCCGTCGGCCGTGTTGCGCGCCTGGATCATCTCTTCGAACTTCAGATCGTCCTCGGCATGCGCCTCGGCGTCCTGCACCATCTGCTGAACCTCTTCCTCGGACAGTCCCGAGGACGCCTTGATGACGATCGACTGATCCTTGCCCGTCGCCATGTCTTTCGCAGACACGTTGAGGATGCCGTTGGCATCCAGATCGAAGCTGACTTCGATCTGCGGCACTCCGCGCGGCGCCGGAGGTATGTCGGACAGATCGAACCGGCCCAGAGACTTGTTGCCCACGGCCTGCTTCCTCTCGCCCTGCAGGACATGGATCGTCACCGCGGGCTGATTGTCCGCCGCAGTCGAGAACACCTGGCTCTTTTTCGTCGGGATCGTCGTGTTCTTGTCGATGAGCGTGCTCATCACCTCGCCCATTGTCTCGATACCGAGCGAGAGCGGCGTCACGTCGAGCAGCAGGACGTCTTTCACGTCACCGGAGAGCACGGCCGCCTGAATCGCCGCACCGACTGCAACCGCTTCGTCCGGATTCACGTCTTTGCGTGCGTCCTTGCCGAAGAACTCGGCAACCTTCTTCTGTACAAGCGGCATGCGCGTCTGCCCGCCGACCAGAATCACCTCGGTCACTTCGGACACGCCGAGGTCGGCGTCTTTCAGTGCGGTGCGGACAGGCTCGAGCGTGCGCTCGACCAGGTCTTCGACGAGGGATTCGAGCTTGGCCTGCGTCACCTTGATGACAAGGTGTTTCGGCCCCGAAGCGTCAGCCGTGATGTACGGCAGGTTGACCTCGGTCTGCTGGCTGCTCGACAGCTCGATCTTGGCCTTCTCGGCCGCTTCCTTCAGGCGCTGCAGTGCAACGGGGTCGTTGTGCAGGTCCATCGAGTGTTCTTTCTTGAACTCGTCCGCCAGGTAGTCGATCAGGCGCAGATCGAAGTCTTCGCCCCCAAGGAACGTGTCGCCGTTCGTGGCAAGCACTTCGAACTGCTTTTCACCGTCGACGTCGGCCATCTCGATGATCGATATATCGAACGTGCCCCCGCCAAGGTCGTACACCGCCACGGTCGAGTCACCAACGGCCTTGTCCATGCCGTACGCAAGCGCGGCCGCAGTGGGCTCGTTGATGATCCGTCGGACCTCGAGTCCGGCGATCCGGCCCGCGTCCTTGGTCGCCTGGCGCTGAGAGTCGTTGAAGTAGGCCGGCACCGTGATCACGGCTTCGGTCACCGTCTCGCCAAGGTAGTCTTCGGCGGTCTTCTTCATCTTGGAGAGGACCTGCGCGGAAATCTGCGGCGGCGCCTGCTTCTCACCCTTCACTTCGACCCAGGCGTCACCGTTGTCCGCCTTGACGATGGGATAGGGCACCATCTTGATGTCGCGCTGCACGACGTCGTCCGTAAACTGACGACCGATCAGACGCTTGACCGCGAACAGCGTGTTCTGCGGATTGGTGACGGCCTGCCGCTTCGCGGCCTGGCCGACGAGCACCTCCGCGTCGTCGGTGTATGCGACGATCGAGGGTGTCGTGCGATCACCTTCTGCGTTCTCGATGATGCGTGGGGTCGTGCCTTCGAGGACGGCAACGCAGGAGTTGGTCGTCCCCAGATCGATTCCGATCATTTTTGCCATGTTGGGTCTCCTTCAGGGCCTTGGCCCTCATCACCCCGGTTGCGGGGGTTGGGCCTTGTGGTCCCTCTTGGGAACCGGCCCGTTCTGTTGAATTCAGGTTGCAGTGAATATTGGCCCGGTCGCCGGGAATTCAAGGCCTCAGGCCTTCTCATCGATGCTCGGCGACTCACCTTTCGCGACCATCACCATTGCTGGCCGCACCAGGCGCTCGTTCAGCACGTAGCCTTTCTGTACGACGAGCACGACCGAGTTCGGCTCGACGTCCGGGTTCTCGATCATCGACATTGCTTCGTGGAACTGCGGGTCGAAGGGTTCGCCTACCGGGTCCAGGACCTTGACGTTTTCCTTCTCCAGCAGATCAAGCAGCAGCTTCAGGCAGAGCTGGACGCCTTCGACGATGGGGTCATCCGCCTTGCCGGCCTGCTCGGCAGCCTCGATCGCCTTCTCCAGCGAATCGACCACCGGGACGAGATTGCCGAGGAACTTCTCCAGCCCGAACTTGTGGGCATTGGCGACGTCCCGCTCGGCGCGGCGACGCACGTTCTGCATCTCCGCCTCGGCGCGCAGCGCCTGGTCGCGATAGTCTTCCAGCTGCGCCATCGCCTCTTCCAGTTTCGCGTTCAGGTCATCCAACGGATCAGCCTCCGTTTCCTCTTCATCTGCGGCCGCGCCGACCTCGGTCTCCGACGCAGCCAGTTCGGCCTCCGCCTGAGGCGCCGCGCCGGTCTCTGCTGCCTGCGCGTCAGCCGGTTTTTCGGCGCCAGCCGCGTTGTCCTCGATTGCAGACGACGCGTTCTTTTCTTCTTCTGAGTTGGGCATCCCGTCTTGTCTGATATGCGCGTGTGCCCTGTATATGGGGCTCACGTGGGGACAATCAAGGGGCACGGACAGCGCAGTTGCAGGAAGGGCCCCGTTTGAGCCCGGCAAGGGCGACGATCGGGCCGGAGCAATCCCGGGGCCGGGACCCGGCACCAGGCCGGCGCGGGCGTCACTGCGCCTAGCGGGACTCGTCCATCGCAGCCGACAGCAGTCTTGCCGTCCCGTCGACCACCGGGATGACCCGCTCGTACGCCATTCGCGTCGGACCGATGACACCGACAACGCCCAGGACTTCCCCGTCGACCAGGTAGGGCGACGTCACGACCGTGCAGGAGTCGAGTGGCTCATAGCCGGACTCCTGCCCGATGAAGAGCTGGACGCCCGCGGTGTCCATACACTTGTCGAGCAGATGCAGAATGTCGCCCTTCAGCGAGAAGAGTTTGAAGAGCTCGCGGATGTCCGCCATCGCTGCCTGCTGGGCCAGCTCGAAGAGATTCTCCTGACCCGCCATCACGAAGTCACCGGACGTTTCTTCCTCATCCGCCAGCGCCTGTTCGGCAACGTCGAGCGCGCGCACCATCATCACGTTCATGCTCTCGCGATCATTGCGCATCGATGTGATGAGCTGCTCGCGGATGCGCTGGACACTGTGTCCCGAAAAGTGTGCGTTCAGGAAATTGGTGGCTTCACGCAGCTGAATCTCCGTGAACGGTTCCGTGGTGTGGATCACCCGGTTCTGCACGTCGTGATCATCGAGCACCAGAATCACGAGCACGCGGGTACCCGACAGCGGCAGAAACTCCACGTGCTTGAGGGTCACCAATTCCCGGCGCGGAATCGTGACGAGACCCGCCATGCTCGTCACCTCGGACACCATGGCCGACGCCGTCTGCACGAGCTTCGTGGAATCGAGGTCAGGGTCCAGACGGACGCCGAGCTGATTCAGCTCGCGGTCACGGAGCCGCTCGACGCTGATCAGACTGTCGACGAAGAACCGATACCCAAGTTCAGTCGGTACGCGTCCCGCGGAGGTGTGCGGGGAGTGGATCAGACCACGTTCCTCGAGATCCGCCATGATGTTGCGCGCCGTCGCGGGGCTGATCTTCAGCTCGATCGACTCAACCAGATTCTTAGAGCCCACAGGCTGACCTTCCTGGATGTATTTCTCCACCAGGATCTTCAGCAGATGGCGCGCTTTGTCGCTGACTTCAGCCGGTTCGGACATGACGTTCGCTGACTTCAAAAAACCAACCGGGGCCACCCTGACTGACCGGTGTGACTCCCTGCCGTTGTTCGCTCCCACACACGCCGCGTGCAGGCAACGACTGACCTACATTGACGAATCTGCCTACAAAGAGCAACCGCATTGAGCCGTCGAAAACCACGTGGCCGCAAGGCCAAAATATTGCGTGATGGAAGCAGCGCACAGTGTATTCTTGGGCGACAGCAACGCGGCTGGACATGCCATGCTCACACACCTCTCCGTTCGGGATTTCGCGGTGGTCGAACAGCTCGAACTGGAGTTGTCGGGCGGCATGAACGTGGTGACCGGCGAGACAGGCGCGGGCAAATCAATCCTTCTCGACGCCCTCGGTCTCACGCTCGGCAATCGCTCGGACGCCGACTTCGTGGCCCCCGGTGCAACGCGGGCCGAAGTGGTCGCATGCTTCGACGTGCCTGCCGCGACGGGCGACGCGACTCGTGACGGGATCGGCGCCGGTGCCTGGCTGGCCGAGCGCGAACTCACGGGTGACGAAGGCAGCGAAGTGCTGCTGCGCCGTACGATCAGCCGGGACGGACGCTCCAGGGCCTACATCAACGGCGTCCCGACCACGGTGGCGGAACTGCGTTCGCTCGGCAACCTGCTCATCGACATCCATGCCCAGCACGAGCACCAGTCTCTGCTGAAGACGGACGTACACCGCCGTCTGCTGGACGAGTTCGGCGGCCACATGGAACTGGCGCGCACGGTCTCTGGTATCGCCGCGGACTACGCTGACATCCTGGGCAGACGGCGCTCCATGCTGGACACCGCCGAGGAGCAGTCCGCAGAACGCCAGCTTCTCGTCTACCAGGCAGAGGAACTCGACGCACTCGACCTGCAGCCGGACGAAGCGGGCACGCTCGAAGTCACGCGCCGCGAACTCGCGGGCGCGGACGCCCTGCTGCGCACCGGGCAGTCCGTCGGAAGTGCGCTGACGGACGGCGAGCCTGCCGTCAGCGACCTGCTGCAGCGCGCGGTCGCAGAACTCGCCGCGCTCGGGCAGCCGAAGCTCGAGCCGGTGGTCGACATGCTCGAATCCGGGCGCATCCAGATCGAGGAAGCCGCGGCCGATCTCGCACGCTACCTGGAGTCGATCGAGGTGGATCCCGCGCGGCTGCAGGAGATCGAATCCCGGCTCGATACGCTGTATTCGGTCGCACGCAAGCACCAGGTCCAGCCGGACGAGCTGGGACCGCTGCATGAGTCC
>PBVL01000201.1 GCA_002728675.1 Gammaproteobacteria bacterium | reverse complement strand
CTCGAGAGCTTCGGCGGCACCTGGTGGATGCACCGATACCCCGGCATTCGTTCGGACAGCGATCTCTACACCTTCGGCTACCGGTTCAAGCCGTGGACCAGCACGCCAATCGCCACGGCAGACGAGACCCTCAAGTACATGGGGGAGGTCATCGAGGACAACGGGATCGATGAGCACATCCGCTATCAACATCAGTTCGACAGCGCCAGCTGGTCGAGCGACACCCAGACCGGGCGGCTGGCAGGCCGATGCTCGGACACAGGCGCGCCCTTCGCGTTCACCTGCAACTTCCTCTGGATGTGCCAGGGCTACTACGAGCACGCCCGGGGCTACACGCCCGCGTGGGACGGCATGGACAGCTTCCGTGGTCAGATCGTGCACCCGCAGACGTGGCCGGAAAATCTCGACTACCGTGGTAAGCGGGTATTGGTCATCGGCTCCGGCGCGACGACCGCGACGATCGTGCCGGCCATCGCCTCCGACTGCGAACACGTGACCGTGCTGCAGCGATCACCGACCTATTTCATCCCCGGTCGCAACGAAAATCCTCTGGCCAGCCAGCTGCGGGAACTGCAGATCGACGAGTCTTGGATTCACGGATCGTTCGCCGGCAGATCCTCTACTTCCAGGCTCAATTCACCCTCAGATGTATCGAATAGCCGGAAGCCGCCACGAATGAACTGTTGGCAGGGGTCCGCCACTACCTGCCTGACGACTACGACATCGAGACGCACTTCACCCCGAGCTACCGGCCCTGGCGCCAGCGCGTCGCGTTCGTGCCGGATGGGGACATTTTCAAAGGCATCGCGTCCGGCAAGGCGGACATCGTGACCGATGAAATCGACCGCTTTAGGAAAACGGCGTCCTCACGCCATCAGGCCAGGAAATCGAAGCCGACATCCTCGTCACCGCGACCGGGTTCAACCTGAGCGTACTCTGCGGCATCCACTTCTTTCGCGACGGTGAACCCATCGACTTTGCCGAGACCGTGACCTATTGAGGCATGATGTTCACCGGTGTTCCGAACATGGTGTGCATCTTTGGCTACTTCCGCGCGAGCTGGACCCTGCGGGTGGATCTCATCGGCGACTTCGTGTGCCGCCTGATGCAGCACATGGACGCTCGCGGCGCGTGATCGGTCGAACCTGCACTGCGGGATGAGGACGCGGACATGCGCTTCGGCCCCTGGATCGATGAGGAGGAGTTCAACCCGAACTACCTGCTGCGCTCCTTGCACCTGATGCCGAAGGCCGGCAACAAGCCAGAGTGGCGCCACACCCAGGACTATTGGGTCGAGAAGGATGTCTTCCCGAACATCGACCTCGATGATTCTGCATTCGCGTACGATTACTCCGGGGCCGACGCGACTGCCAGGCGTCGGACCGGCGGCGTCACCTAGACTGAAGCTGTCGCGCTGCCCGGGGTCGATCTCAGCGGACGTCGCCCGCTACGAATCTGTCGCACCCGGTCTACAATTTGCGTATCTGTCTGGTGTCGACGCCACCCTCAACACAGCAAGGCAGCCTGACATGAGCTTCGTGACGCGCGCGTTGAATCCGACCCCTGACGAGATGGCACCCGACGGCTCCGAGGTTCGACTCCTCGCGCGCGCCATGGCGGGCAGCCTCGCGCACTTTACGCTGCCAGCCGGGACAACCTCCGCAGCAATTGTCCATCGCAGTGTTGAGGAACTTTGGTACGTGACGTCCGGAGCAGGAGAACTGTGGCGTCGATTGGATGATCATGAGGAAGTGGTTGCACTGCGCCCCGGAGTCTCGGTCACTATCCCCCGCGGGGCGGCCTTCCAGTTCCGCGCCTCCGGCGCCGACTCGCTCGGCTTCGTCGGCGTCACCATGCCGCCCTGGCCGGGCCCGGACGAGGCACTGCCCGTACAAGGCAAATGGCCGGTCGGCGCTTAGCCCACCGTTGGGATGTCGCAGTTCCCATGGGCCTGCCGTATGTTACTTCAGCGCTTCCCGGAGCGCGTCGGCGACGCGGGCCAGATGCACCGATTCCATCCCCTCCCACAGCGGCAGACAGAGTAGCCGACCGCCGACCGACTCCGCCACGGGCGTGTGCACTTCGGGTTCGAGCCAGGCATAGGGCGCGCCCAGACGATGCAGCGCCGGGAAATGCGGAGCCGTCTCGACACCCCTTGCGGCCATGGCCTCAACGATCCGCGATCGTTGCGACCCGTCCGGCAGGACGATCGGAAAGGTGAACCAGCTACGTGCCCGGGATGTCCCGCAGGGCAGCCGGACCGGCAGCTCACGCAAGGATGCCGCGATGCGTTCGGCGATTTCCACGCGTTCGCGAAGGCGGGGCGCGAGGCTGGAGAGTTGCGCCCTGCCAACGGCCGCTCCCAACTCGGTCATCCGCAGCGAGTGACCGCGCGCGACGAAGTGCCCGCGTTGATCACGCCCCTGATTGGCAATCGCCTGACACCGCTCGTGCAGTTCACGGTCGTCGGTGACGATCATCCCCCCTTCCCCGGTCGTCACTACCTTGTTGGGATAGAAGCCGAACACCCCGGCCGTGCCGACGCTGCCCGCCAGCCCGAGACTCGTCTCGGCCCCCATCGCTTCGCACGCGTCTTCGATCAGCTCGAGCCCGCACTCGGCGGCAATGCGGGCACACTCGGCAAGATCCGCCGGCAAGCCAAACAGGTGCACCACCAGGATCGCCCTGGTCCTCGATGTGATCCGCCGCCGGGCGTCGTTTGGGTCGATGTTCCAGCTCTCCTCGTCCACGTCGCACAAAACCGGCGTCGCGCCGCACGCGAGAATCGCGTTCACACTCCCGACGAACGTGAGTGCGGGAAGCAACACCTCATCGCCGGGCCCGATACCGAGCGCGGCGAGTACGACCGAGATCCCCGCCGTTCCGGAGGCGATGGAACACGCGTGACTTTGTGACTGAAAACGTGCGAACTCAGCTTCGAATGCCGCGATCTCAGGGCCGCGCGCAAGCCGGCCGCTCGTGAGTACGCGACCGACCGCGCTGTGCTCGGCTTCACCCAGACGCGTGCGTGCGAGCGGTATGGCATCCATCACCACACAGCCTTCACAGTATCCAACACAGCCTTCTTCACAGGCGCAGCCCTCCATCGGCACCGCGCGCTTCGCCGCGAGCAGTCCCGGAGATCGCCCCGTACCTTCGCCGTGGCGAACAACGGCTGCGGTCAGGGTTGCACGGAAGTGAGGCGACGGCGATGCGCATGATGCCCGGCGGTCAATTGATCGGCGTGCAATTGTAAGTCCACGCGGACCGGAGTGCGGCGCATTTCGATGGTTCAGTATCCGGATCGTCACGGCTGAAAAGCCCTCCTGAAGTGACTATGCTCAGCCAGTTGGCAGCCCGGGGGGCTTCAGCCCGCGCGATGAACACGGCGTACCACCAGGTCACTCCCGTTGCGCGAAACCGATTCAGAGCGAATAACAGAGAGGGTGGACATGGAACTCGAAGCAACCACATTTGAAGTCAAAGACAAGGTTGCATGGATCACGCTGAATCGACCGGAGGCGATGAACTCGCTGAACGCGATCATCCGCTGGGAGCTTTCCCACCACTGGGACGAAGTCGAGCGCAACGACGATATCTGGATTGCCGTCGTCACGGGCGCAGGCGACCGCGCCTTCTGCGCAGGCGCCGATCTCAAGTTCCGCTCCCAGGAGCGTGACGCGAGCCCACAACAGCGTGCCGAGTGGGCGCGCATGGGCGCCGAGACGAGGGGATTGCACGAACGTTGGGTGTTCCCCAAGCCCGTCATCGCCATGATCAACGGCTATGCGCTGGGTGGCGGACTCGAACTCGCCATGGGCTGCGATATCCTGATCGCAGCGGAGCACGCTCAACTTGGGCTCCCCGAACCTCGCCGGGGCCTCATTGCCGGCGCGGCCGGCGTCCACCGTCTGCCGCGCCTGATTGGCGTCAAGCAGGCGATGAGCTTTCTGCTGACGGGCCGCCACATGTCCGCTCAGCGCGCCTACGAGATGGGCCTGGTCAGCGACGTCGTACCGGCGAGCGAACTGCGTGCTACCGCCGACGCCTACATCGCAGATATCAAGAAGTGTGCGCCGCTTGCCGTGCGTGCAACAAAGGAAGCATCCATGCGCGGCCTCGACTATCCGCTGGCCCAGGCGTTCTACACGCCATATGACTCCGAGCGGAAACGGGCCCAATCCCAGGATGCCATCGAGGGCCCCAAGGCGTTCGCGGAGAAGCGAACGCCGGACTGGCAGGGCCGGTAAGCCGGGCCCAGTCTCCCGATCCGCACCGCTGCATCAGGCAGGGAGGCTCAACGACAGGGGCGTTCAGAACGGCGTACCGGGCCCTTTGCCGTCACGGAAAACCGGAACGCTACGCGCGCTCACGCGCACTCGAACCCGTCGTACCCCTTCGCCGCAATCGCATTACATCGCTTCATGTAATCCGGCACGCCCGGATGGAAGAGCAGTTCGCGCCGTTTACCCGGCACGTTGGCACCCATGTACCAGGAGTCCGCCTGCGGCAACAGTGAGCCGGCCGCAATCTCCCGGATGTGCTCGCTCCAGGCCTCCGCGGCAGCGTCGGTCGCCTCGACGCGCGTCACGCCGTTGTCCCGCATGTGAATCAGGCAATCGACAACCCAATCACCCTGAACCTCCGCGCTGGTTGGACCGTTCCAGAACGCTGTTGGACTTTGCGGACCGTAGAGCATCAGCAGATTCGGGAAGCCGGGGACCGCGATGCCGAGATGCGTCTTGACGCCATCGGCCCAGAAATCGGCCATCGTGCACCCCTGCGTCCCGCGAATGTCGATCTGGGTCAGGCCACCCGTGCCGGAATCGAAGCCCGTCGCGAGCACGAGAACGTCGAACTGATAGTGATGAGCGCCCGCGACAACCCCTGTTTCGGTGACCTCCTCGATTGGCGTCTCACGGACGTCGACGAGCGTCACGTTGTCCTGGTTGTAAACCTCGTAGTACGTCTGCTCCAGCGAGGGGCGTTTGGTCCCGAAAGGATGGATCGGCTCCGTGGGGGCAAGCTTCTCCCGCAGTGTCGGGTCCCCGAGACGGGCACGCACCTTGTCGCGCCAGAACGCATACGCCATTCGGTTTGCGGTTTCATCCATCGAAATATCACTGAAGGTGCCGCCCCAGAAGTGAAAGCCGCCCCGCTGCCACGCGGCCTCGAACACCGCGTCGCGCTCATCCGGATCGACGTCGACCGCGCGTCGTCTGTCTGGGACGATGTCGGCAATGCCCCCGCCCGAGATCTGTCGCGTCCGGAAGTACCCGCGCAGTTCGTCATTCGGAACCGGCTGGGAACCGGCATCGAGCGCACGTTGCTGCATCGCCAACGCCTGATTGGGCGTGCGCTGGAACACGACCAGCTCTGACGCGATTGGGCCCGTTTCCTGAATGACCTGAACGCCGCTAGCGCCCGTACCAATGACTCCCACGCGTTTTCCTTCGAGGTCAACGCCATCCTGAGGCCAATGCCCGGTGTGATGGCACGGGCCCTCGAAGCGATCGAGGCCTGCGAAGTCCGGGACGTAGGCTTTCGCCGCGAAGCCCAGGCACGGCACCAGAAACCGAGCCCTGGCGATGCTTGCGTCCGCAGTGGTGACAGCCCATTCACGGGTCGACTCATCGAATTCCGCGCCGACCACTCTCTTGCCGAACGAGATGTCCCGGCTCAGATCGAGTTTGGCGTCGAGATGCGCGAAATACCGGCGCAGTTCCTTCCAATCGGGGAATCGCTCGCTCCAGTTCCAGTCCTGCCACACCGTCTCGAGGGAATACTCGTAGTTCGGCACGTGGGAGTCGACGCGGGCACCGGGGTAACAGTTCCAGTGCCAGATCCCGCCAATGTCGGCGCCCGCCTCGAAGAGGTGGACGTTGAAGCCCTCTTCACGCAGGCGATGCAGTTGATAGAGACCGCTGAAGCCCGCGCCAATGACCAGCACGTCCCACGCGGGTTCCCGTTCTTCGCTGCCAACCATGTCGCTCGAACCACCTGGACTCAGCGGGTGAGTATAGCCCGCGCCCTCCAGCGCCCGGGGTCGTCAGGACGGCTCGAAAGGCAGGGATGAGTGATGCAGGACGATCCGCAGGGTCCCGCCGGCGTCCTTCTTGTACCCCCAACTCTTGTCAACGAAGGTCACCCCGCCGCTGCTGTCGGTGAAGGTCACGTTGCCCATCCACATGGCGACGTCATCCTGGACGAACGTTGCGGCGGTCTCGGACTCCACCTGACGCCAGCCGCGCAAGCCAAACCCATGGTCATTGGGAAAGTCGCCGTTGTGTCCCACAAAATACGCGAGCGCGCCGACACGGGTCGTCCGGAACGTCTGCTCACCACCCGCCATGGTTGGCTTGAACAGCACGGGTCCAAGTTCGTAACCGTATAGCGCATCGAGCGCCTTGTTGGTGGCGGCAACCGCGGCACCGATCCCGCTCTCATCGAACGCCTTCGAAACGTCAATCAGGGCGTTACCCCAGTCTGCACGCGCGTTCGCCAGCTCTGATTCAGTAATCGACGTCACCGGACTCTCCACTCCTGTTGTTGCGAAACCCGCGACCTGCCGCGGCGACGCAAAAGAATAAACCATCCTGCCGCGCCCGTTCGCTGCCCGGCAGCCCAAAAGCGGCAGCTCCGACTGTCATGAGCGGATTGGGTTAGGCTTGGAAGTGAACCCCCGGAGCGAGCGATGCACGGCAGCGATCTGCGCGGCCGCGATGGTACCGTCGACGGCGAGGCACTTCGGATGAAAGACGCCCTCTCCCTGCTTTAGTCAGCCCGTTTCCACCAAACCAGGGACACCACATGCACAGCCTCAACGTCACGCTGACCCGAAACCAGATTGCCGACTTCGTCAACCTGGGATTCCTGGCCATCGACCGCATCACCGCAAACGATGAGATCGGGCAACTCCGCGAGATCTTCGACCGCCTGTTCGATGCACGAACGGGCGAATCACGCGGGCTCTTCTATGACCTCGCGGCGCCGCGCGGCCACGCAGGACGCAACCTGCTGCCACAGGTCCTCGGACCGGATCTGCATGTACCGGAACTGCGCGAGAGCACGTACTACAGGAACGCCCGCGCCCTTGGCGCCACGCTGCTGGGTGTCCCCGAAGACGAACTTACGATCGGGGGCCACATGATCATGAAGCCGGCCCGGTACGGTGCCGAGACGCCCTGGCATCAGGACGAGGCCTATTGGGACCCGAACGTCGTCATGAACAGTCTGAGCGTCTGGCTCTCCCTCGACGAGGCGACCGTCGAAAGTGGGTGCATGCAATTCATCCCCGGTTCCCACCAGAGCGAGGACGTGCACGAGCATCGCCACATCGACGACGATCCGCTGATCCACGGTCTCGTGACCGACCATGTTGATCCAACCCATGCGGTCTCCTGCCCGCTGTCGCCAGGCGGCGCCACGTTCCACCACAGCCGGACCCTCCACCATACGGGTGCCAACCGCACCCCCGCTGTGCGCCGGGCATATATCCTGGTGTGCTCGGGGCCGGCCGATGAACGCGACACGCCCGCGCATCGTCCGTGGCAGCAGGACGAGCGAAACGCGCTTGCTCGGGCAGGCATCGACGTCCAGGTGTTCTGACGGTCAGCAGGAGACCTTCACGCGCCGCCTGAAACGGCCGAAAACCGAGCGCGTCACGTCACGACGTCGATCTTCTCGCGCTCGACGAGATCCCAGTCAATCTCGCAACCGAGCCCCGGGGCGGTCGGCGCATGCACCATGCCGTTGCTGTCCACCTCGATGTCCTCGACCAGCCCGTACTTGAACGCGCCGCTGCAGGGGAACACTTCGAAGTAGTCGCAGTTGGGGATGCCCATTGTCACGTGGAGGTTGGCGTAGTTCATGATGGAGTTGCCGCCGTGGTGGATCTCACACTTCATGTGGAACCCTTCCGCAAGGTGCGCAATTCGTACCATCGGCGTGATCCCGCCGCAGACCGCAACGTCGCCGCGCAGCATGTCCGTCGCCTGACTCGTGATCCACTGCGCCATCCCGTAGAAGCCGCCGGGCGCAAACTCGGTATTGATCATCGGGATGTCGAGTTTCTGCTTGAGCTTGGTGTAGTTGTAGATGTCCTCTTCCTGGAGCGGATCTTCGTACCAGAAGAAGTCCAGTTCCTCGATCGCCCGGCCAACGCGCAGCGCATCCTCGTAACAGTACGACCACATCGAGTCGAGCATGAGGACCATCTCGTCTCCCACGGCCGCGCGTACTTTCTGGCAGATGTCGATGTCGCTCTTCGGTACGGCATGGGGATGAATCTTGTATGCGGTCCACCCTTCTGACTGGAAGCGGAGTGCCTCCTCGGCAAACTCTTCGGCCGTCTCGAACCAGTCAGCGCTCGCGTACGCGGGCACCTCGTGTTTGCACGTACCGAGCAACTGATGGATCGGCATGCCCGCGGCCTTCCCGGCGATGTCCCAGAGCGCAACGTCGATTGCACCAATGACTGAAAGGTGAATGCCGCGATGGCTTGGCCAGAGCGACTGCCAGACCGCGCCGATATCGAGCGGGTTGCGGCCAATGAGTTGGGGCTTCAGACGAACCGCCTGCATTGCGCGAATGTCGCCCCCGGAGAGGAACCCGTACCCGGTAATGCCTTCGTCGGTCTCGACGGCGAGAATCCCGAGTTTGGTTTCGCCGCCGAAGTGCATCGTCGCCGTGCGCCACGGCTCAACCTTCCATCGGATCAGGGTGACTTTGAGATCGGTAATCTGCATTGGCTGGTGTTCTCCTTGTTATTCCAATGTTGCACAAATGCCCTCCCTCAACATACCACCCGGCGCCGGGCCGCCGCGCGTTGGCCGCTGGCCCGGAACCCCGCCAACCGCTACGCTCCGGGTCTCGATGGTCTGGTGCGGTACCCCGTGAAGCGCTCCATCAAACGTGCGGCGTTCGCGCTGGAGCGCGGCCTGTGCACCCTGCTCCAAAGGCCGCAACAGTACGTGTTCATCCTGGGACACATGCGGTCCGGCTCGACGCTGCTGTCCCATCTGCTGCTCTCACACCGGGATATCACGGGCTACGGCGAAAGTAATCTCGTGTACCGTGATCGCGGTGACCTCGCCCAGCTTGTCTGGACCACCCACCGGCTGCGCCGCCAGCTCGCACCTCGGCGCCATGTGATCGATCAGGTCAATCACAACTACATGGTCGAAGACCAGCGTCTGCTGCTCGCCCCGGACGTGCGCGTGATCTTCCTCGTGCGGTCGCCTCTTGCGGCAATCACAAGCCTCATTCATTCAATTGAGGGACCCGTCGGCGAACCAGCCGGTGCAGCCGGTTACTACGCGGAGCGACTGGGGTGTCTGATCGACTATGCGGATATGCTCCCCGCGGGCCGCAGCATGCTCGTCCGGTACGAAGCGCTGGTCGCGGAGCCCGCGCCCGTGCTCGACAAACTCACGCGGTTTCTTGCGCTCGACTCCGCACTCAGCCCGAACTATCGTCAGTTCGACTTTACCGGCCAGCGCGGCGACCGTTCCGACAACATCCGTGCCGGGCGCGTGATCGAGACGCCACGCCGCGCGCCACCGGCGATCGACGCCACCAGCCTCGCGAAGCTCGAAGCGTTGCGATCCCAGCTTCTGCAACGGTTCGGCGAGTCGTCAGTCAACCCGGAACGCCTCGACAATCCCGACACCGGTCGTTCCGCCGACACCTGACACGATGGCCGTGTAACCCCCGGGGACAGCGTTCGCGTAATGGCCGCCTACGCAGCAACCGACGGCGCGAGGTCAGGTCTCATCTGACCCGCCGAGGCACGGACAGAACTGCCAGGGCGAGCAACCCCCAACACGACGGCAAACGCAAGGTGAGTGACTTCACAGCTCCGAGATGCAATCCCGTCCAGTCCTGCCGCATAGAGCTCACTTTGCCTCACGTGCAGCCGCGTCACCGCCGCCTTGTGTTCGAACAGCCGTTCCGGT
>PBVL01000247.1 GCA_002728675.1 Gammaproteobacteria bacterium | reverse complement strand
GATCTGACAGAGGTATAGACATGAAGAAAATTCTCAAAGCACTCGCGGCAGTTGTAGTTGTGGCCGCAGGAGCAAATGTATCTGCTGAGTCGGTTTCGGGTGAAATCAGCTTCTCCGCGGTTGCGGGCTGGCTTGAAACCGGCGGGGTCGTCCATGGCGTTGACTGGAACGATTGCACCGGTCCTAGCGATCCTGAATGTGACCCGGTGAACCCGGGCGGCAATATCAATGGTGTTGTCATCAGTTCCATTGGGGATATCTCCGATGTCCTGGGTGTTGGCTTCGGCGATCTCATCGAGGTGTATGACTTCGATCTGAACGGCCCGCTGCCGACTCTGGAGTGGCTCATCAGTACGGACGACGGATCAGGTCTCACGGGTGTCTTGTCATTTGAGATTACCGGCGGATCTGAGATCACCAACAACGGCACCACAAAGGCGATCGGCGGTACCGGTATGCTGGACTTCGCGTGTACCAGTAACTGTGGCACGGACAACGCGGGATTCGATGCGAACCTGTCCAGTGGCTGGTTGATTACCGGTTCGTCCAGCCATCTGACGGCGGTCATCGGGTCCAACGTCCCCGAGCCGACCACCATGGCGCTCTTCGGCGCGGCACTGATCGCATGGTCGTTCACCCGCCGCCGTCGGGCAGTGGAAGTCTGAGGTAACCTCTTAAGTCAGAGACGGTTCGCGGAAGCGGCGCCCCTCGGGGCGCCGCTTTTGTTTTGGGGGTTCGAAACGTCCGGCGATGCTACGATCGGCCGTGAAACAGCATGGGCAAAACACAAGCAATGAAGAACATCGAAGGACAAGTCGCCATCGTGACGGGATCGTCGCGCGGTATTGGGGAGGCAATTGCGCGTCGGCTCGCGCTTGCGGGAGCGAAAGTTGTGGTGTCCGCACGAACCGTTGAGGTGCGCGACGAGCGTCTGCCGGGCACCGTCCACTCGGTCACCGATGCCATCAAAGCTGCAGGCGGCGAAGCGACCGCAATCGCGGCGAACATGCAGAAGGCGGAGGACCGCCAGGCCCTGTTCGACCAGACGGTGGCGGCCTACGGCCAGGTCGACATCATCGTCAACAATGCTGCGATTCTGGTGCCAGGCGAGGTGCTCGATTATCCGGAGCGCTACTACGGCCGGATGATGGAGATTCTGATCAATGCACCGTTCCACCTGTCGCAGCTCGCGCTGCCTGGGATGATCGAGCGGGGGCAGGGCGCGATCCTCAACATCAGTTCGAGCGCCGCGCGGCATCCCAAACCTCAGGCGCGCTCATACGACGGCGCAGTCTACGGCATGTGCAAGGCCGCGGTTGAGCGATTCACGACGGGCCTCGCGTCCGAGATGTACGAACACGGCATTGCGGTGAACGCGCTGTCCCCGGAATCGTTCATCGCGACGCCGGGCCAGATGTTCGGGCGCAAGTACACTCAGGAAATGATCGACAGCGCGCAGCCCGTCGAGGGGATCGCCGAGGCCGCGTACCTCCTGGTTGCCGATCGACGCAGAAACGCAACCGGCGGCATCCGCTACACGGAAGAAGTGCTCACCGAGTACGGCGTCACGGCAACTGACATCGGTATGGCGCAACCTGAACCCAACTGATCGCGGGCGATGTTGGTTTCGACCGCAATGCAGTGGCAGCAGATAGCGGTACGCGCGTGTGGGAGGAATGCGCGCGAGGCGACACTTCTTCAGACCGGGGGGTGAGTCAGCCGCACGAGTTGTCGCGCGACGGCTTCACGAACCCGTTGGTACGACGCGCGGAAGTGCAACCCCCGCGATTGTCGTACCGCCGATGGCGTCACACGGAGGCGCGCCGCAATACGGGGGGCCGCAACGCGGCCAGGCGTCCCCATGTCAGGGAAGACCGAGCGAACCCGGGAAACGCGTCAGCGTTCCCGGGGACTACCGGACTTCAGTCACTCTGATGGGGGAACCATGGGACGCGTCAACCAGTCTGTTCCCGCGGCTGTCGTCGCTCCGACGCCGCGATCACACTGCCGGTTTCGCGATGACCGCAAAGGAAGTCCATGACGAAATCATGCAGAACGACGACTTCGTGCTGTATGACGCGTGGAGGAACAATCAGTACAAGGGTGTAGGGAACCGCAGTGTCTTCGTGCAGACGCGCAGGAAGGACCATTTCATCGTCATTCGTGACCGACGGAACCGGGACGTCCAGAATCAGCAGCAGGCGGCGGAAGGGTGCCGAGTCCGTTGTGATCGCGAGGTCTGGAGTGACCGCAGGGTCGACCACGTAGCCCTGCAGATAACACGCGGGAAAACAGACCAGTACGGCGCCCGCCGTCTGCGCTTCGCGCAGATGGCGGACAACCGTCCCGATCGTCCCTTCTATATCGCCGACCCGATCCCGCGGCTGACTTGCCGCGACCTGAACCCCGCGTACGTCCCTCAGGCGGCGAGCCCCTGGATCTGCGCCGCTTCTTCGCGACACATCTCGGGCGAGCCGAGCAGTTGCCGATTGAAGCCAATGCGCTTGAACCAGTAGTGCAGGCCGACGAGGTCAGTAAAGCCCATGCCGCCGTGGACTTCAGTCGAGGTCCGCGAGACGTGGTAACCCACCTCTGAGAGATGCGCTTTGGTGTGGCAGGCGAGCATGCGCTCCTCTTCCGGCACTTCGTCGAGGGCGTGTCCGGCATACCAGACCATCGGCCGGCAGGGCTCGAGCCCCGCGGCCATCTCGGCACACATGTGCTTGACCGCCTGGAACGAAGCGATGACCCGGTTGAACTGCGTGCGCTGCTTGGCGTAGATGACGGCCTGATCGAGCATGCACTGGGCTGCGCCCAGCGTGTCGGCGGCGAGCACGACGCGTCCCGCGTCCAGCGCCTTGATGAACACGGCCGGATCGTCGCTGACGAGCGTCGCCGGTGCATTGTCGAACTTGAGTTCGGCGGTGGAGCGCGTGCGGTCAACCGTGTTGAGGGTCTGTCGTTCGACCCCTTTGGCATTGGCCGCGACCAGATAGATGGCCTTCGCCGCGGTTGCGACGAGGTACTGGTCGGCGTTCGCGTCGAGCACGAACAGCGACTTGCCGCTGATGGTGCCGTCCGCCGAGGTGATACCGGCGTCCAGACGTGCCGCGATTCCCTCCGCAAAGGCAACCCCCACGCGGGTCTCGCCCCCGGCAATTTCGCCCAGCAGAGCGTCCTGGCCGCCCGCGCGAACCAGCACGGTGGGCGCGATCACGGCGCTGCTGACGAACGGCACGGGGGCCGCGTGATAGCCGAGGCTCTCGGCCACGACGGCCGCGTCGAGAAAGCCAAGACCGACGCCGCCCTGTGCTTCCGGGATGAGAATTCCCGGGATGCCAAGCTCGGCGAGGCCCTGCCAGGCGGCAGCGTCCGTCGTATCACCCGAGGCGACTTTGCGTACTTCGTCGAGCGGGTACTGGTCAGCCAGGAAACGGCTGACACTGTCGGCGAGGAGCGTCTGCTCCGATGACAATCCGAAATCCATGCTGCTTACCTCACGCGTTGCCAGCTTCGACTTTGGGCTCTTTGGGCATCCCAAGGCCACGTTCGCTGATGATGTTCTTCTGAATCTGTGATGTTCCGCCGCCGATGATCAGGCCAAGGAAGTACATGTACTGGTACTGCCAGGAACCGTTGCCGCGCGTGTACGGGTTGCCGTGAAACGAGAGCCCGATCTCGCCCATGGCGTCGATCGCAAGTCCTTCGAGTTCGTGGCGGAGTTCCGTGCCCTGCAGCTTCACGATCATCCCTGCGAGCGTGGTGTCCTGGTTCTTGTTGATGCGGTTCGAGAAGAGCCGCATGTCGTTGTACTTCATCGCCAGCACGCGGCCCTGGATCTTCATCAGGCGGTCGCGGAATACGGGATTGTCGATGATGCGCTCGCCGTTGATCGTCTCTTCCTGCATCAGGCGGATGACGCCGTTCAGGCGCGCCTGCGCCGCGTCGGGTGGCGCGAGCGAGCCACGTTCGAAGCCGAGGATGGCGTTCGCAACCTGCCAGCCCTGTCCCCGGTTGCCTACAATCTGGTCTTTGGGAACGCGGACGTCGGTGAAGAACACCTCGTTGAAGTTGGCGTTGCCGGTCATGTCGACCAGCGGGCGAATCTCGATTCCCGGCGTGTCCATCTTGAACAGCAGGAACGAGATGCCCTGGTGTTTCGGCGCGTCGGGTTCGGAACGCACCAGGCAGAAGATCCAGTCGGCAAGGTGCGCGGTGCTGGTCCAGATCTTCTGGCCGTTGATCACCCACTCGTCACCGTCGAGTTCAGCTTTCGTCGTGAGACTCGCGAGGTCGCTGCCCGCGCCGGGTTCGGAGTAGCCCTGACACCAGACCATTTCGCCGCGAATGGTCGGTCCCACGAACTGTTGTTTCTGCTCCTCGGTACCCATCTCGAGCAGGACGGGGGTTAGCATCGAGA
Source organism: Gammaproteobacteria bacterium (assembly GCA_002728675.1). Lineage (GTDB taxonomy): Bacteria > Pseudomonadota > Gammaproteobacteria > Pseudomonadales > Azotimanducaceae. Next base: position 10,716 of record PBVL01000247.1, on the reverse strand, counting down.
TCCCCTGCCCGCCGAGTCCGGTGTTGATCTGTTCGTTGGAGAACTCCTCCGCGATGATCCTGGATTTCAGGATATCGGGTTTGGCGCCGTGCCCGCCGTACGCGGCCGGAATGGTGCGCGCCGCGTAGCCGTTGTCGATGAGCAACTGCTGCCAGCCCAGCGTGTCCTCGCCGCGCATGTTGCCGCTCTTGGGCTGTTTGTCCCGGTTCTCGCGAATGAACGTGCGAACTTCTTCGCGGAAGTCGGCGTACTCGGCGCCGTAGGAAAGGTCCATGGATAACTCCGTTTCGAGCGATGTCGCGGGGCCCGGAAATCTACCACAGAACCTGTGGGGCAGCGGGTTTTGTGATAGGTTTCGCGCCGCGAATTCTGTGGTCCTTCAGGGGTCGCGACGCCAATCGGGGCGGGTTTCCTGCGGCATTCCAACGGTATTGGTCCAACGGTGTTGTCCGAGAGTCATCCGTACGTGCCGGTTGACCTCGGACCGCTCGTAACTACGAATCGGAGAGACGTGTGATCAACAAAATTGGTGTGGCCAACCGGGGCGAGATCGCCTGTCGGGTCATCCGGTCGGTGCAGGCAGCCGGCTACGACGCGGTTGCGGTCCACAGTGATGTCGATGCGGCCGCGCCCTTTGTCGCGCTCGCCGATGAGTCGGTCGCGCTGGGTGGCAATACGTCGGCTGAAACCTATCTCGACATCGACAAAGTCATTGGCGCGCTGCAGGCAGCCGGCGCTGACGCCGTGCATCCCGGCTATGGCTTTCTGTCGGAGAACGCGGCATTCGCGCGGGCCTGCGCGGAAGCCGGCATCACGTTCATTGGACCACCGCCTGCGGCAATTGAGTCGATGGGTGACAAGGCGACCGCCAAGCAGATCATGCTGGATGCCGGCGTGCCGTGTATTCCAGGATACCAGGGCAGCGCCCAGGATGACGCAACGTTGACGCGGGAGGCGGAGGCGATCGGCTATCCGCTCATGGTCAAGGCCGCGGCGGGTGGTGGCGGGCGCGGCATGCGGCTTGCGGCGTCCGCGGCGGATCTGCCCGAGGCGCTGTCGTCAGCCCGCAGCGAGGCGGCGAGCGCGTTCGGCAGCGACGTGCTGATTTTGGAAAAGGCTGTCGTGGACTCGCGTCACATCGAAATCCAGGTGGTTGCGGACAGCCACGGCAACGTGATCCACCTTGCCGAGCGGGACTGCTCGGCGCAGCGCCGGCATCAGAAGGTGATCGAGGAGGCACCCTCGCCGTTCATGACGCCTGAGCTGCGTGCCGCCATGGGCGACGCCGCGGTTCTCGCCGCGAAGACGGCCGGCTATGAGGGCGTGGGAACGGTCGAGTTTCTGGTGGATGGTGACCGCAACTTCTACTTCCTCGAAATGAACACCCGGCTGCAGGTGGAGCATCCCGTCACCGAACTCGTGACCGGTGTCGATCTGGTGGACTGGCAGCTGCGCATCGCGGCGGGCGAACCCCTGCCGATGACCCAGGACGAACTCTCACTTGTCGGCCATTCGATCGAGGTGCGGATTTACGCGGAGGATCCGGCCCGGGGCTTCATCCCGCAGACCGGCCGGCTCGGCATCTTCGAGGCGGCAACCGGGCCCGGTGTCCGGATCGATCACGGGGTCGAGAGCGGCGTGAGCGTCTCGCCGTTTTACGACTCGATGCTTGCCAAGCTCATTGCGTGGGGACGCGACCGTGAGGAGGCGCGGCGTCGCCTGGTGCGGGCGCTGTCCCGGACGACCGCGCTCGGACTCACCACCAACAAGACATTCCTGATTCAGCTGTTGTCGGAGCAGTCGTTCATCGATGGCGAAGCGACCACCGCATTCATCGATGAGGCGCTGCTCGAACGCACGAGCGCGAATACGGCAAGCTCTGATGTCGCGCTTGCGGCGGTGGTACTCGACCGCAGCACGGTTGCGATGGCGAACTGGAGCAACGCCGAGCACATGGTCACCCGCGAGCTGCTCCGGGCCGGCGACGAGGAACACAGTGTCGTCTTCGAACATCGCCCCGACGGGTATGTCGTGACAGTGGGTGACGTGGAACATCAGATCGACATCGAGGCGTTTGGTGAAGACTCCCTGACCTATTCGATCGACGGGGTGACCCGCGGTGCGCGCTTCCTGCTGCAGGGGGACGTGCTGGGTCTCGATGTCGGTGAACGGGCTGTGCACTATGAGCGCCTGACCTATGCGCCCGTCCGGTCGGCCGACGCGGCGGGCAGCGGACGCATCACGGCGACGACGGAAGGTCTCGTGACGGATATTCTGGTCGCCCCAGGCGACACGGTGACCAAAGGTCAGACCCTCGTCGTCGTCGAAGCCATGAAGATGGAACACCGCCACACCGCGGACGGTGACGGCAGCGTTGCCGCCGTCAGCGCGGAGCAAGGCCAGCAGGTGAAGCTCCGTCAGCTGCTCGTTGAACTGACTCTCGGGGAGGAAGCGTCATGACGATTCTGGAAACAGCGCTCGACACGAACTCGGAAGCGTTTCGGACCAACGTTCAGTTCATGAAGGACTACGTGGAGAAGATTCGCGTGGTCGAACGGAACATCCGCAAGAGTGAAGAGGCCTACCGCGAGCGGGCCACTCGGCGCGGCAAACTCCTGCCCCGCGAGCGCCTCGCCCACCTGCTGGACCGCGGCGCGCCGTTCTTCGAGTTGTCTTCGATTGCTGGCTACCGGATGGACGGCGACAAGGACGGGTCAACCGCGGGCGGCAACATCGTCGTGGGGATTGGCTACGTCTCCGGCCGGCGTGTGCTCGTCATGGTCTGGAACTATGCGATCCGCGGCGGCACGATCAGTTCGGTCACGACCCGCAAGAACCTGCGCCTGCAGGAGATTGCGTTCCAGACCCGGCTCCCGGTCATTTCCCTCTCGGAGAGCGGTGGCGGCAACCTCGCGGGCGGGGGTGACCCCGATCCGTGGGGTGTGCACGGCTTCATCGACGGCGGGCGCGTTTACTGTCAGCAGGCGGAACTGTCCGCTGCCGGCATTCCGCAGGTGACGGTCTCCCACGGCAATGCGACCGCCGGGGGCGCCTACCAGGTGGCTCTGTCCGACTACGTCGTGCTGGTGCGCGGCCAGACCCAACTGTTCCTCGCGGGTCCGCCGCTGCTGCGCGCGGCGACGGGTGAAGTTGCGGATCATGAAACGCTCGGCGGCGCCGAGATGCACGCAACGGTCTCCCAAACGGGGGAGTACCTCGCCGAGAACGACGCGGACGGCATCCGCACCGCGCGGGACATTGTGGCCGAGTTCCCGCCGGATGCGGGCGAATCGCTCGTTCGCGATTCCGAGATTGAAGAGCCGCTCTATCCGGTGGAGGAACTGCGCGGGATCGTGTCAGAAGACAAGCGAGTGCCGTACGACATGCGCGAGGTCATCATGCGCATTGTCGACGGTTCGCGGTTTCACGAGTTCGAAGCGGCGATCGACCAGCACACGGTCTGCGGGCACGCGCGAATTGGCGGCTGGCGGATCGGGATCATCACCAACAACGGTCCGATCACCCCGGAAGGCGCGAAGAAGGCGAGCCATTTCCTGTATCTGTGCGATCAGAGCGACACGCCGATGATCTTCCTGCACAACACCACCGGGTTCCTGGTGGGTGTCGAAGCGGAGCAGCACGGCCAGGTCAAACACGGCTCGAAGATGATCCAGGCGGTGGCCAACTTCCATCCGCCGAAGGTCAGCATCATCGTTGGCAACAGCTACGGGGCCGGCAATTACGCGATGTGCTCGAAATCGCTGAAGCCCGGGTTCGTGTTCTCCTGGCCGACCGCGCGGCAGGCCGTCATGGGTGGCGCGCAGGCCGCGGGGGTCATGCGCATCGTCGCGGAGGATCGGGCCGCGCGGAACGGCACAACGTTGTCCGATGAGGAAGTGGCCGGACTCGAGCAACAGAGCGAGCGGATCATCTCCGGCATGGAGTATTCGAGCGAAGCCATGAACTGCTCGTCGCGGATGATGGACGACGGCATCATCGATCCTGTCGATACCCGCAACACGATCATCTTTGCGCTGGAGACGGCGCTCGAAGCCCCCTATCGGGGCACGATTCCGAATTCATTTGGTGTGTCCCGACTCTAGGGACCGCGAGTAACTGTGAGGTAAGCAGCGTTGAGTACAACCCAGACTGAACTCGATGAATTCCGCACCGAAGTGTCGGCGTGGATGACCGAGAACAAACCGACGCAGCCGGAGTTTCTGCTGCCAGAAACGTTCATGGAGGTTGGCAACGACAGCCAGTTCGAATTCCTCCGCGAATGGCAGAACAGCGTTTACGAGGCCGGCTATCTCGGCATGGCGTGGCCGGAGGAGTATGGCGGCCGGGGCCAGCCCCAGGCGTTCCAGGACATCGTGACCCGGGAAATGGCCCGTCAGCGTGTCCCGTTCATGACGAACACGATTGGGCTCAACTGGGCGGGGCCCCTCATCCTGCACATGGGCACGGAAGAGCAGAAGCAGAAGTACATCAAGGGCATCCTGTCCGCCGAGGACATCTGGTGCCAGGGCTTCTCCGAACCCGATCACGGCTCGGATCTTGGCAACGCACAGACCCGCGCCGTGCGCGACGGTGATGAGTACGTCATCAACGGCTCCAAGATCTGGACGAGTCTCGGCACGTACGCGAAGTACATGATCCTGCTCGCGCGGACGAGCACCGAAGGCGACAGCAAGTACGCGGGGTTGTCGTACTTGCTGATTCCGATGCGGGTCCCCGGGGTCGATCCCAAACCGATTCAGAAGCTCACCCGCGAGTACGGGTTCTGTCAGACGTACTTCGACGACGCGCGCGTACCTGCGGACACGCTGATGGGCAAAGAAGGAGAAGGCTGGCAGATCGCCATGACGACGCTGATGTTCGAGCGGGCGCGGCGGGCGGTCAGGCCGGCGGGCTCTCCGCAATGGACCTCAACATGGGGGATGTTGTCGAGCTCTCGCGTCGGGCGCAGCGCGGCGGCAAGGCCGCGATCGAAGACCCGCTCATCCGCGATCAGCTGGTTGATCTGCTGATCGAAGAGCGGGGCAACCAGCTGAACGCCGCCCGCTCACGGATCAAGGCTCTGACAACGGAGCGGCCGACCGCGATTCCGATGTCCGGCAAGCTCCGCGGCACCGAGCTCAAACGGCGTTTCTGTCAGTTTGCGTTGTCGCTGCAGGGCGCGAACGGCGCGCGGTTTGTCGACGATCGTGCCGTCGACGGCGGCAAGTGGCAGCGTTCGTACTTCAATTCGTTCTCCGCCACGATTGGCGGCGGCACGAGCCAGATTCAGGCGAACATCGTGGGCGAGCGCGTGCTTGGCCTGCCGAAGAGTTAGGGGCAGGACATGGCAGCAGCAATAGAATTCAGCGATGAGCAGTCGATGCTGCTCGAAACCGCGATGGACTTCTGCACCAATCGGTCCCCGATCGGGACGGTACGGGCACGGATCGAAGACGAGAAAGGCCTCGACGCGGCGGAATGGCAGGAGATGGCCGACCTCGGCTGGATGGGCATTGCAATCCCGGAAGCATACGGGGGCCTCGGCCTCGGTCTTGGCAGCGTCGTGCCGGTTGTCGAATCCATGGGCCGCACGCTCCTCGGATCGCCGTTCTTCGCGACGACCCTCGCAGCACAGGCGCTGGTCCACGGCGGGAGCGAAGCGCAGAAACAGGCATGGTTGCCGAAACTCGCGGCTGGCGCGATCGGAAGTGTCGCGCTGATCGAGGCAGACGGCGACTGGGACCTCGCGAACATTGCTTCCGACGCCCGCGTCGATGGCGGCTCGGTCGAACGCGCACGTCGCCGTCACCGGCGTGATCTTCTCCACGAACCGCGGCGCCGGGCATCGTCCGGCTTTGACGTCCGCGACGGTTCGCGTCACGACGCCGACGGCCTCCGCCGCGACGATCGCCCTCGTCCCGTCGTCGTCGTTGTTCGGGTCCTCGGGATGCGGATCGTCGCGGCCCTTCGCGTCCGATGCGTCCGGGTTCGGCCTCTCCGACATCCTGACGAGGATGAACCCTCGGCCGGGCATCTTGACGGGGTTGAGCCTCAGGCCCTTGGTGGTCGGCAGCCTCGGCCTGAGCATCTCGGTCGCCTCCCTCGTCGCGCTCTTCTCCCGCTGGAACGAGCACGTCACCACGAACCCGACGCATCCCAGCCCGCGGACGATCGCGTCGGGGGCGGCGTACTCGTATCGCTCCAGAGATTCGTCCGCCTCGCCCCCGGTCGCGCCGTCGCCGTCGTCGCCCCCGCCGTCCTGCGCGTCGAAGGTCTTGCGTCGCTTGGCGCGCAGGTCGGTGCCGTCGAGCTCTCGCGGGGCCTTGCGGCGCATCTCCATCTCCGCCTCGCGCCTGAGCGCCTCGAGCGCGTCGTCGTCCATCGTCGCGCTTTCCCCCGACGAAAAGTGCGTCGCCGCCCTCGGGCGTTTCGGACCTGTCGGTGAGCACGCACCACTGCGACCCGTTCAAACCCGGACGAGAGATAAAAAGAGCAGATCTGGGGATGATCGTCGCACACAGCCACGCAGCGTCGCCGGCGGGTGAGGCTCACCACGCGCACGGGAGACTCGCGGTCGGGTCTCGTATTCACGTCGAGAGGTGCGCGCCGATCGGGGCGTCCGTCGGCTCCTGTGTCGTCGCCGCGCACGAGGTCGAGAGGGTAGGGAAACCGGGCAGGATCCAGCCGTGAACGATGAGCAGCTCCGCTCAGGTTGACGCCTTCCTCAACGGGCAGGCGAGCAAGCAGCCCGAGCTCGCCGAGGTCTTCGCCGAGCTCAGGAGCTTCTACGAGCGCAAGCTGTGGCATGAGCTCACGATGAAGCTCGAGGAGGCTGTCGCGCTGCCGGCGTTCCAGCAGGGCGACCTCCTCATCCAGCTCTACCACAACTTCCTGGTGGACTTTGAGCACCGGATCTCCCCCCTCAAGCTCGGGCACCTCGCGGTCGCGGTGTCGTCGAGGTACACCGATCGCGCGGCGGCGGTCGCTTTCATGGAGCAGGTGGTGGAGAAGATCGCGGAGCAGAGGCAGCACGGCCACGAGGAACCCGTCCTCTACCTCCGCATGCACGTCGCCCTGCTGCACGTGCACGAGGGTCGATCGGCGCAGGCGAGGGAGATGGTGCGAGACGGAAAAGGGGCGCTCGACGCCATGGCCTCCCCCGACCCGTCCGTTTCCGCGGCGTACTACTACGTGTGCTCGCAGTACCACAAGGCCAAGCAGGAGTTCGCCGAGTTTTACCGCCACGGCATGCTCTACCTCGCCTTCGTCTCGTCCGAGTCCCTCCCGGAGGCGACGCGCCGAGATCTCGCGGCCGATCTCGCCCTCGCCGCGCTCCTCGGTGAGGATCTCTACAACTTCGCCGAGCTCATCGCGCATCCCATCGTCAAGACCCTGGAGAACACGGAGTTCGCCTGGCTTCTCGAGATACTCGCCGCGTTTAACGACGGGGACCTGCACGCGTACGACGCGCTGTGCGAGAAGCACGCCGCCGCCCTCAACGCGCAGCCCGCCCTCGTGGCGAACGAGCGAAGGCTCCGCGAGAAGATCACGATCACGTGCCTGCTCCAGATCGTGTTCAAGCTTCCGGCGGATCACCGCGAGATTGCGCTGGAGGACATCGCGCTCAAGACCAAGCTGAGCGTGGACGGCGTGGAGTACCTGCTGATGAAGGCGCTGAGCGTGAGGCTGATCGAGGGCGTGGTCGACCAGGTGGCGGGCGTCGTCAACGTCACGTGGATCCAGCCGCGGGTGCTGCTCAAGCCGCAGATCTCGGAGCTGAGCGATAGGCTGGAGGGGTGGATCGAGAAGGTGAAGGACGTGGGGACGTCGTTACAGGAGGAGATACCCGAGCTGGCCACCATGGCGTGAGCGAGGTTCGCGTCGACGGGACACGCGACGGGCACGGGCGGAAGAGAGGTTGACCTTTAGTGTAGAGCGTTAAAAGAGAGCCGAGAGCGTGCGTGACGAGCCGAGTCCTGTCGTCTACCCCGAGTCGCGTCACACCAGGTCGTACCCGTCCGTTCCCGCGTCCGGCGCGTTCATCGGGTCGTCCTTGCGCTGCCGCTTCATCCTGTACGCCTCCATGTCCTCCTCCGTGACGTCAACCTCGTGAGAGACGTTGTATCCCCGCTTTCGCTCGTCGACCCCCTCCGCGCCTTCGCCCCGCTCGCGAGCATCCTCTCGCCTGAGCGCATCCGCCAGCTTCTTCGGATCCAGTCGCACGTCCTCGGCGACGTCGCCGCCCCACACGTCCTTCTTGGCGTCGAACGGGTTCTTCGTCTTCTTCCCCTTCCCGTCCGCCCCGCCCGCGTTCGCCTCCCTCGCCGCGGTCTCCTCTTCCTCCCCCCGTCGAGCCTCCATCGCGGCTTCCCGCGCCGCCAGGTTCTCCTTCATGAGATCGGCGGCGGCGCCCGCGGCGTCCAGCCCCTTCTTACCGGTGCAGTAGCTGTTCTTCTGGAAGGATCTGCAGCACGCGTAGCCCCACCGGCCAGCCTGCCAGAACGACCCCCACACCTTCGTGTGGTTCTGCTCGTGCACGTCCTCCTCGTAACGAGACTTGGCCACCGCGCGCTCTTGCCCCTTAATCACCCGACCGGCTCTGTCGTACTCCACGTAGCCCTCCGTCTGACCCAACAACAGACCCTCGGGCGCCGGTTCGGTCGCCGCCGCGTTGCCGTACTTCTCCAAGATGGCCGACTTGGTCACCCCGCTCAGCTTCTCCTTCTTCTGCTTGAACTGCTTGTACAGCAGCTCAGCCTGCGACGGCGCCGCCTGCATGTGAATCTCCTGCCCTTTCTGATACGCGTCAAACGCGTGTCGGTTGAGGCGTTCGAACCCCAGCGTCTCGCCCGTCTTACGCGTCACGTTGTCGCCCTGGAACTGCAGCGCGAACTGCGAGGACGGGTCGTCCTGAGGCGTCGGGTTCTCGCGCATCGACCGCGTCTTCGGGTCGTAGTACGCCGACGACAGGTCCAGGTTGCGGAGGTACTTGGCGGTGTCCTCTCGAATGCGCAGGTTACGAACAGTCATCGACGCGCCGCCTCCCGCGGACCGCACGCGCTTCTTCACCTCCATGAATCCCTCGGCGTCCGCGTCCGCCGCCTTGGCGTCGTCGTCGGAGTCCGAACCGGATGACGCGTCGTCCGAGGCGTCGCCTTCCCCGGCGGGCACGTCGCCGGCTCCGTCCCGATTGGCTTTGCGATACGCCCGCTCCAACTCGCGTCGCTTCGCAACCTCCGCCTTGAGAGCCTCCGCCTTCTCGTACCTGTCCACCACCCTGCCGTAGTCCGCGGCGTCGAACCCGTTGTACCTGTCCCTCTTGCCGTCGAAGCCCAACGCGATCTGGTCCTGGACGAGTTCGTCGGCGGCGATGTTCTTGCCCGTCTTTGAAGCGCCCCTCTTCCTCGGTCGCTCGACGCAGTCCTTCGTCTTGTGCGTCATCGCGCCGCAGTTTTCGCACGCCCCCTTGCGAAACTTGGTCGCCTGGAAGGTCTTCACGCCGCGCTTGTACCAGTCCCCGCCCTCCTCCGCGGTGAGGTTGAACGCCTTCTGGTGCTTCAGGCCGGGCTTGTTCTGGTTGAGGTACCACGGCGCGGCGGCCATGAACTGCGGGATGTGGGGGTTGATCTCGTTGCCATCCTCGTCGAGCTCCGCGGGCGCGAGACCGGCCTGTCCGACGCGGTGGAGGAATCGGGGTCGTTAGCGTCGGGCTCGGAGGGTCGGCGCGGGTCCGAGGGTCAGCGCGGAGTCGGCGCCGCGCCGCGAGATCCGTTAGACCTAGAAAATTCACATCATCGGGGCGGGCGCGGGGGAAGGGCGGGGGAGCGTCGCCCGAACGGTCGCGTCGGTCCGGGCGATGCGCACCTTACGGGCCTCATCGAGCTCCTCTTTCCTCCTCCGCTCCTCGCGGGACGTGAAGTTGGACGACATGGCCCCTGCGTCGACGCCTTCCTGCGCGGCGGGAGCTGTGGTGCTTCGCGGGACCGGACGCGGGAGGGCACCGCAGAAAGCGAGTGTATCGACAGAATATTTCCACTTGCGACGTTTCGGCGTCAGAGGTAGGGGGCGGCTCCGCCTCGGCCATGCGGGCGATGGCCCCTCGGAGCTTCGCGCGATCGGGCTCCTGGGCCGAGCTCGGCGGGAGGGATGGCTCGGGCGACTCCGGGTCGTCGTCGCCGAGGAACCCGAGCAAGTTCCCCGCGCGCCTCGCCCAGGCGAAGGAGGACCGCTCGACGTGGGCGAGACGCGCGATGTGCCTCGTGTTGGTCGCGATCGCGGTGCTCGGAGCCGCGACGGCGTTGATGTCCGCGGAGCCGCGCAGGTACGTGGTCATCCTGGACGGCGGGAGTCAGGGAACCCGCGCCCACGTGTACGCCATGCGCGTGGCCCCCGGACCCCGCCCGCGACACACGGAGGAGCTCGGCGTGATGCGCGTCAAGCCCGGGCTCAGCTCGATCGCGTCGGATCCGGAAGGCGCGGGGGAGTCGCTCCGGCCGCTGTACGAGTTTGCGCGCAGCTTGGTCCCCGACGCGTACGTTGCGAGGACGCCCATCGTGCTCATGGCCACCGCGGGGCTTCGCTCGGTGCCCGATCGGGGCGCGCGGGACGCCATCCTGCGCAGCTGCCGCGCCTCCCTGGCGCGATCGCCCTTCCTCTTTCGGGACGCATGGGCCGAAGTCATCGCGGGGAGCAAAGAGGGACTGTACGCCTGGGTCG
>PBVL01000200.1 GCA_002728675.1 Gammaproteobacteria bacterium | reverse complement strand
GCCTTGGCCTTCGCTGCGGCCTTCCTGGCAGGCGCCTTGGCCTTCGCTGCGGCCTTCCTGGCAGGCGCCTTGGCCTTCGCTGCGGCCTTCCTGGCAGGCGCCTTGGCCTTTGCGGCCTTCTTCTTGGGAGCCCCTTTGACTGCGGCTTTTGCGGCTGCCTTCTTCCTGGGCGCTTGCGCCTTGGCCTTGGTCTTGGTCGGAGATTTCTTTTTTGGAGAAGTCTTCTTCTTGGCTACCATATTCCCTTCCGTCCACCTGTCAAAAAGAGTCGGAAAAATCGAGCAGCGAACGTTACCAGAAGGATTTTGAGACGCCAAGGGAATTCCCCCCGAATTGCAAATCGACAGGCCCGGCCGGAAACTAGCCGCCCGGCGGAGATCGGACTCAAGGAACAACGCTTGTCGCAACGACGTTACTCGCGGCGCCTTTCGGCGATATCGCCGTTTCGGGTGATGGAACTGCTCGCGCGTGCCCAGGCACTCGACGCGGCGGGCGTCGACGTTGTGCACATGGAAGTAGGCGAGCCCGATTTTCCAGCGCCCGCACCGATCCTCGATGCCGCAAGGCGTGCAATTGATGGTGGCGCAACCCGGTATACCGCGGCGTCGGGACTGCCGGAGCTTCGCGAGGCGCTGTCAGCGCTCTATGCGGACCGGTACGGATGCGATGTCGCGCCAGAGCGGATTCTCGTCACGGCAGGGGCTTCCGGTGCGCTGCTGCTGGCAACCGCGATGGTCGTGGAGAGCGGCGACAACCTGCTCATGACGGACCCGGGGTATCCATGCAACCGGCATTTCCTGCAAACACTCGGGGCGGAGGGGCGGCTGATTCCGGTTGCTCCGGAAGACGACTATCAGCTGAACGAGTCGCTCGTTCGCGAGTATTGGGACGAGCGGACCCGGGGGGTGCTCCTCGCATCCCCGGCGAACCCGACCGGCGCCCTCATTCGGGAACGGGTGCTCGAAGGCATCATCACCGAGGTCGACGCGCGTTCCGGTTTCCTGTTGATGGATGAGATCTATCATCAGCTCACCTTTGGGGAACTGGCGCCCCGCTCGGTCGTCAGCCAGACTGACGGTGCGTTCGTGATCGGCAGCTTCTCGAAGTACTTCGGGATGACAGGGTTCCGCCTCGGCTGGCTCGTCGTACCGGACGGCGCCGAGAGCGAGGCACTCAAGCTTGCGCAGAATCTGTTCATCTGTGCGTCGACCCTTGCCCAGCATGCGGCACTTGCCGCTTTCGAGCCTGCCGCCCACGCGATTATGGAAGCGCAGCGGGCGACCCTCCGGGAACGCCGCGACTACCTCGTCCCCGCGCTGACGGATGCGGGGTTCGCGGTCCCGCGGATGCCCGAGGGGGCCTTCTATGTTTACGCGGGCCTGCCCGCAGGACACAGTGCCGAGGCGTTCTGCAACAACGCTCTGGACACACACCACGTATCGGTGACGCCGGGCACGGATTTCGGGTTCCACCGCGCCGACGGGCACATCCGCATCACCTACGCCGAGTCCCGGGACCGGCTCGAACAGGGCGTCGCCCGGCTGGCGGAGGCGCTTCGTTGAGGTATCCGGCCGCGTTGGGCAGGGGCACGCTCATTCGACGCTACAAGCGGTTCCTCGCGGACGTCGAACTCGAGGACGGGACGACGGTCACGATGCATTGCCCCAATACCGGTGGGATGACGTCATGTGACGTGCCGGGCAGCGTCGTCTGGTACTCGACCTCAGCTAATCCCAAACGCAAGTACCGCCATACCTGGGAGCTGATCGAAATCGACGGTCATCTCATTTCGATCAACTCCGCGCGCGCCAATGCGGTGGTGGGCGAAGCGCTCGAGGCGGGCAGTATCGAAGCGCTGGCCGGCTACGGTTCGATCCGCAGGGAAGTCCGTGTGGGAGACAGCCGCCTCGACTTCGTGCTCGGGGATCACGCCGGGGATTCGCGCACATGCCTTGTCGAAGTCAAGAGCGTGACACTCCTGCACGACCCGCAGGAGGGGGCGGGGAGCTTCCCGGACGCCGTCTCGGCGCGCGCGGCGCGGCACCTCGGGCACCTGACAGATCTCGCCGGAAGCCATCGCTGCGTCTTGCTGTTCTGCGTCCAGCATGCCGGGATTCGTTCCGTTCGGGCCGCGCGGGAAGTGGATCCTGAGTGGGCCTACGCGCTTGATCGGGCAATTGGGGCCGGGGTCGAGGTGCGCGCTTACCTGGCTCGGCCGACGCCCGAAGGCAGCCATTTGGGGCCCCCGGTGCCGGTGGTCGCAGGCTGATGCGCGCTCGGATTATCGCGCTGCCGGTCCTGGGTGTGGCCATGTGCGCTGCGGTGCTCGGCGCGGCGTTGACGGGTCCGGTGAGTCTCGATCTTGGTGCACTTGCAACCGACGAGGTGACCGCGAGCATCTTCTACGACATCCGTGTACCGCGGGCGCTGCTCGCCGCACTAGTCGGTGCGGGGCTCGCGTGCGCGGGCGCCGCAATCCAGGGTCTGTTCCGGAACCCCCTGGCGGACCCCGCGCTGATCGGCGTGTCCGGTGGGGCTGCGCTGTTTGCCGGGATGGCGATTGTTCTTGGCGTTCCCGCACTGAGCGCGGTGGGCATTCCCCTCAGTGCTTTTGTTGGCGGCATGCTGACCACTCTGCTGGTGCTCTACATCGGGCGCGTCGGTGGAACCATTTCGCACATGCTGCTGGCCGGGATCGCCATCAACGCGGTTGCGATCGCGGGGATTGGGCTCATGTCGTACGTTGCGACGGATGCCGAGCTTCGCACGATGACCTTCTGGGCACTGGGCAGTTTCAACGGCGCGACCTGGTCGGGCGTTGCGCTGGCCACCCTGATCCCGGTGGCGACGGTGCTCCTCACGCTGCAAAGTCGGGGGCTGAACGCGCTCACACTGGGTGACGCGCAGGCGGCGCATCTCGGGGTCTCGGTCAGCAGGTTGCGTGGGTACGTCATCGTCCTGACGGCGTTGATCGTGGGCATTTCGGTCGCGATTGCGGGCGTCATTGCGTTCATCGGGCTCATTATTCCCCATCTCATTCGGCTGTCCATGTCGTCCAGCCACTACGTCGTCCTGCCAGGCTCCGCGCTTGCCGGGGCGCTGCTGCTGGTGCTCGCCGATACCCTTGCGCGAATGGCGGCCGCGCCCCTCGAGATTCCGGTTGGAATCCTGACGGCGCTCATCGGGGGGCCGTTCTTCGTCTTTCTCATTCTGAAACAGCGCGCGAGGCTCGGATTTTGATCGAACTTCGTGACGTATCGGTCAGCGCCGGCGGGAAGGCCATCCTGCGGGACATCTCGTTCGCCGTCGAGTCCGGCTCCGCATGCGCGGTGCTTGGAGCGAACGGCGCCGGCAAGTCGACCCTGCTCAGCGTGATGGGAGGAGACATCGTCCCCCACGGTGGCAAGACCCTGCTGGACGGACGCCCTGTCGAAGACTGGTCACTCGCCGCCCGTGCGCATGTCATGGGAATGCTGCATCAGGACACCACGCTCGACTTCCCGTTCGATGCCGCGGAAGTGGTGCTGATGGGACGAACGCCTCACAGCGATGTGTCGATGCGGGACAACCTCGCCATTTGCGATGACGTCATGCGCGCGCTGGAGTTGAGTGAGCTTGCCGGACGCGATGTCACGACGTTGTCCGGTGGTGAGCGGCAGCGGGTGCAGATCGCGCGGGTGCTCGCCCAGGTCTGGGACAGAATGGGTGACGCGGTCCTGCTGCTGGATGAGCCGACGTCTGCGCTCGATCTGCGCTACCAGGATCTCGTTGCGCGCCTGATCCGCCAACTGGCCGACGCGGGAGCCACTGTCGTCGCCGCGATCCATGATCTGAATCTCGCGGTGCGGAACGCGGATCACATTGTCCTGCTGTATCAGGGCCGCGTGCTCGCCGAGGGCAGCCCGATTGAGGTGATGACCGAAGCGAATGTCGGGGAAGCCTACGGCCTGCCGGTCAGCGTTGTCGACATTCCGGAACACGGTCGCCTGGTGTTGCCGCGCAACTGAGTAATCGCGGGCCTCAGTGCACGCCCACCGCTTTGCGCAGGTCGGCTTTCGTGGAGTCATCGAGGTCGCGCCACGCCGTGTCGCGAAGCGCCCCCTCGAGAGCATACAGAAGCACGAGATTGGCGCGGAAGCTGCGGTCCCGGACCCGCCGGAACGCTTCGGCGGCTCCCAGCTCGGCAAGGCGTTCGCGATCACGGACGCCGATCGCATGCAGCCACTGAACCGTGGTGCGGCCGACGTTTTCGAGTTCCATCAACGCGTCTTCCAACGCCGGACTCCAGAGCAAAGGGGGATGACGTTGAGCATAGTTCCCGGCCCGACACCGCGCCAGAATCAGCGTTGATTGCCTCCCGTCCCGCGTGGAAGACTGGCACGATAGGCAGTCAGGTCCGCGGTAGAGGCAACGTCGTTGAGTGACGCGCTGGTCGAGGGGTTTCTGGTCACCCGCCAGTGGCAGGAGCGGGACGACTCCCAGTCGCTGCTCTTCTGGATTACCACGCCCGACGGCCCCGTCGAGCTCGAGTTCACGGGGCAGGAATCCATTGCCTTCGTTGCGCGGGAAGATCTGGCACCGCTCAAGGCCAGCTTGTCCGGCAAACTTCGCTTTCGGGACGCGCCGGTTGAGCTCAGAACGTTCGATGGCGCCGATGTCAGCGCGTGCTATTTCTGCAGCCAGCGCGAACTGAACGTGGCGCGAACCCGCGCCCGTGCAGTGGGCATTACGCTGTACGAAGCAGATCTGCGGCCGACGGACCGCTTCCTGATGGAACGTTTCATCACCGGGTCGGTGCGGGTCGAAGGAGCGATCGAGACGCGACCCGGTTACAGGCGGATGGTCGATCCCCGCATCGCCAAGGGCGACTACCGGCCGGAGCTCCGACTGCTCTCCCTCGACATCGAAACGGCAATCTCCGACGACACGTTGCTTTCGGTCGCGTTCTACGCGCCGGACTTCGAATGTGTGGTGATGCGGGGAGATCCTCCTGCCGGCGTCGAGACGCCGGGCTATCTCGAATTGGTCGGTGACGAGGCAGCGGTCCTCAGCCGGACGCTCGAGGTCATCGCCGAATACGACCCTGATGCGATCATCGGCTGGAACATCGTCGGCTTCGACATGCGGTTCCTGCAATTGCGGGCCGACGCGCTGGACGCCGACTTCACGCCGGCCCGTGACGCGCGTCCCATTGCCTGGCGACACCCGCCGAAGACGGAGGAACGGAACTACGCGCTGCTGCCCGGCCGTCTGGTGCTCGACGGCATCGAACTCCTGCGCAACGCGACCTATGCGTTCGAGAGCTTTGCCCTCGACGCTGTTGCGGGTGAAGTGCTTGGGCGCGGCAAGCTCGTGCATGACGTCGACGATCGGGCGTTTGAGATCGAGGCCATGTTCGAGAACGACAAGCGGGCACTGGCACGCTACAACCTCGAAGACTGCCGGCTCGTCTGGGATGTCTTCGAGGCGACCAATCTGACGGCATTCGCGATTGACCGGGCGATTCTGACGGGCCTCGACATGGACCGCATGGGCGGCTCCGTTGCCGCGTTCGACTACCTGTACCTCCCGCGTCTGCACCGGGAGGGTTTTGTCGGCCCGGTGGTTCGGGCCGAGAACGTGGACGGATCACCCGGCGGCATTGTGCTGGAGTCGCGCGCCGGGGTGTTCTCGGATGTGCTCGTGCTCGACTTCAAGAGCCTGTACCCGTCGATCGTGCGGACCTTTCTGGTCGATCCGCTGGGCCTCGCGGTTGCGCTGCTGGACGAACCCG
>PBVL01000199.1 GCA_002728675.1 Gammaproteobacteria bacterium | reverse complement strand
GTGCCTGGCTGCGAGGTCCGGCGCCCGCTCCGCCATTGCGACGTTGTGTATGCCGTGCCGCAACCGACTGCGGGCGGGGCAGGCGCGGCCGGGCGCAGCCCCGGCGACTGGACCCGGAATGTGGGGCTCACTGGTGGCGCCGCTGGGCTAAGCTTTGCGCAATGCAGGAGAACGACAATGACGAGACGCAACATCCTCTTCATTACCACTGACCAGATGCGCTATGACGCGATCGGCTGTAATGGTGGCGAAGTAGCCCGCACGCCGGTCATCGATGGTCTCGCCGCGCGGGGCATCAACTACAGCCGGGCTCACAATCAGAACGTGGTCTGCATGCCTGCGCGGGCTACGATCGTGACCGGCCAGCATGTATCGACCCACGGCGTGTGGATGAACGGCGTCTGCCTGCCCGACGACACGCCGACCGTCGCCCATCACCTTGTCGACCACGGGTACCGCACCGCACTGCTCGGCAAGGCGCATTTCGAGCCGTGGCTCGGCGCCCCCGACCGATTCTTCGAAAATCGCATGGCGGCGGAGGGCAACACGGGTCCGCACCGGGGTTTCGAGCACATGGAACTCGCCAATCACTTCTTCGAGGGGCACAGTCACTACGACCGATGGATGGTAGCGAAGCACCCTGAGGCGAAAACGAAGTTCTTTCCGATGGTCCGCGGCGGCGGGCAGAACACCGCAGGCGCGGGGGATACGGGCGCGATTCAGGTCTGGCCGGCGGACATCCCACGGGAGATTTACCACACCGACTGGGTTGCGGATCGAGCGATCGACTGGCTGAGTGGCGTCGATGACCAGCCGTTTTTTTGCTGGCTCAGCTTTCCGGATCCGCACCACCCGTGGGATCCGCCAGCGTCCGAGATGCACCGGGTGAACTGGCGCGATGTTCCCTTGCCGTTGCTCTACGAGACTGATGCCGCCAAGCGCGAAGCGCTGCTCGACACGCGCCCGCGTCACTGGCGCGGGTACTACGACGGTTCGCTCTGGACCAACCTCGAGTCGCCACGTGGATTCGCACCTGCGACGCTGACGGCCGATCAGGTGCGCGAGATCAACGCCCTCAACCACATCGAGAACGAATTGATCGACGAGGCGATCGGTCGCGTCCTCGGCCATATCGAGGCGCAGGGGCAACTGGACAACACGGATGTCTTCTTCACAACAGATCACGGCGAGCTGCAGGGCGACTTCGGGCTGCTGTTCAAAGGCCCCTACCATTGCGATGCGCTCATGCGCCCGCCGTTCATCTGGGCGCCGGCTGCGAATGCAGGTGTCGCGAGCGGCAAAGTGGGCGCGCCGGTCGGCCATCTGGACCTCGCCGCCACGTTCTGTGAGGTGGCAGGCATCCCGATACCGGAGTGGGTCGAGGGCCGCCCGCTGCCGCAGACCGAAGCTGCCGCGGCGTCGCGCCCCGAGCAGGTCCTGACCGAGTGGGACTCGGTCCATGGCCCCGTCGAGATGCACCTGAAATCAATCTGCCATCGTGACGGGTGGCTGTGTACGCGGTATGGCGCATCGTCGCTGTACGACGGTAGCGAGGGCGAGCTTTACAACCTCAACGAGGACCCCGAACAGCGGGTGAACCTCTGGGACGACGGAGCACACGCGAGCGTCCGCACCGACCTCGTCGCACAGCTCGAAGATGTGCTGCCGCCGGCGCGGTCGCCGCAGCTGGAGCGCCAGGCGCCCGTTTAGACCGACCGCAGAGCGCTTTGTTTCAAGCGTCAGGGGCACTGATCGCCGTGTCACGGAACAGGGTTTGCTCCAGGTCGCCGCGCACGATGGCTTGCGCCGCCTCCTGCACCCTCAGTTTTGGGCGGGGGCCCGCGTGCGTCGCGGCGTCACTCGCTCAGGCCCTCTTCGCAGTGCGGCATCGGGTCGGCGGTCTCGTCGCCATCGAGGACGGGCAGGGCCCGCAGCTTGCTGCTGTTGATGCCCCGGCCGTTCTCGACGGAAAGAACCGGTGCCAACCTGCGCTCGACGAAACGCTACGTTGCCTGGCGGTAGTCAACGTCCTCACCACGGACCTGAATCGGCGATCAACGGAAGCATCGATTGATGCGCTGGATCTGAAATGGCGGCGACGCGTTACCGACGCCCGACCTTCTTCCGCTTGTTCTGCACGTAGTCGACCAGAATGTACTCACCAAGATTCTGCGGCTCGGTGTAGAACACCCGCCCGCCGTTGATCTTCGTCATCTGCTCGACGAACGCCTTCAGATAGTAGCTCTGATCGAGCATGAAGGTGTTGATCGTGATGCCTTTCGAGGTGCACGAGCGGATTGCGCGCAGCGTCTTCTTGAAGGTCGTCGGTGTCGGCGGGAACGCGAACACGGGCTGACCGTTTTCGAGGTGGGCGGTGGGTTCACCGTCCGTGATCATGATGATCTGCTTCGAGCCCTGCTGATGTTTTGCGAGCATCTTCTCGGCGAGGATCAGCGCGTGCTGCATGTTCGTGCCGAGCAGGTAGTCGTCGTACTGCAGGTAGGGCAGGTCGTGTGCCTTGATCTCGTGTGCGAGCGCCGAAAAGCCGAGAACGTACAGGCTGTCCCTTGGGAAGGACGTCTTGATGAGATTGTGCAGCGCCATCGCGACTTTCTTCGCGGACTGGAACGAGCCGCGCAGGGCCATGGACCAGGAGAGATCGACCATCAGCACGGTGGCGGTCTGGGTGATCAGTTCGCTGCGATAGATTTCGAAGTCGTCCGGGACGAGCTTCACGGGTGCGCCGGGTCCTTCGCGGTCGATGGCGTTGCGGATCGTCCGCGGCATGTGCAGGTGCAGCGGGTCGCCGTACTCGTACGGTTTGGAGTCCTCGACACGTTCGCCGAAACGTCCTTCTTCCGGCACCGCGTGGTTGCCGAGACTCTGCTTCTTCAGCCGCGCGTAGATTTCGCCCAGGGCCTTCTGGCCGAGGGTCCGGGTGCCCCGCGGTGTCAGCTCCCAGCGATCCTCGCCTTTGCGTACGTAGCCGGCTTTCTCGAGGATTTCGAGCAGCTTGTTCATCTCGTCGAGGCTTTCTCTCGCGTCCTCGCCGAGCAGTTCCTCAACCTTGTTCGGATCGATCGAATCGACCTTGCCGTCGTACTGGGCGCGCTGCATCTGCTGTTCGAGCTTGTCGAGCTCGTTCATCTCGCGCATGAGTTCCATGGCGGACTGCAGATCGATGGACTCGTCGCCTGAGAAGTCGTAGCGCCGGCCGTCCTGGTTTAGGAACTGGAGCTCTTTCGAGAGCTTCGCAAGTTCGCTTTGCAATTCGGGATTGCCGAACTTGTCCTGCATGAGTTGCTGGAGCTGGTCCTGTTGCTCGGCCGACATCGAGTTCAGCATCGACTGTGTCGCGGCCATCTGCTGCTGCATCATCTGCAGCATCTCGTCCAGCGACTGCGGGGGATTGTCCCCGAACATGTCGCCGTACTTCTCCATGAACGCATCGAAGCCGGGGTCCTCGTCGCCGATCTTCCTGCTGAGCATCTCGTTGAGATCGCGGACCATGTCCGACATGCGCTGCATGTCCCCGTCGGACATCTGGTTGACCATGTTCTGGATGTCGTTGAAGAACGACTGGGTCATGGCCGATTTGAGCTGTTCCAGCAGCTTGAGGAACGCCTTCTGCGCGTCGGCGTTGAGGAACTCGTAGTCCTGCAGCGCACGGACCTGTCCGGCGGGGTCGTCCGGTAGGTTCTGCATGAATTCCTGGTTTTGCTCGCCAATGTTCCCGAGCAGTTTGTCAGAGAACTGCGGTTCGCCTTCGCCACCGCTCGCTTCGCCGCCGTCCTGGCCGACTTCCGACGGGTGTTTCTGCTGGTAATCCTTGCCGAGGATGTCCTCCAGCATGTCGCCGCGGTCTGAATTGCCGTCCGACCCGGCGGTGGATGGGACGTCAGGGCCCGCATCCGAAGAATGCCGTGCAGGGTCCGCATACCCGTCGGGCGCTTTGCGGCCGACCCACTCGTCGATGGTCTCCTGCTCCATGCGCAGGATGTCTTCGAGCTGTTCCCTGATGTCGTCGAGGATCGAGCCCATGTCGTACCGCTCGAGGCGGTCACGCCGCTGTTCCTTCAACTGCTTCAACATCTCGCGCAGGCCGCGCAGAGTCGAACCTTCATCGCCGTCCATGCCGCGCTGCATGAGGTAACGCAGCGCCTGCTGCAGGTCGCCGAACTCCATGAGGTCCTCGGAAATCTCGGCGAGGATGTCGTCGGCGTGCAGATCACGCTTCTGTGAACCGTCCCATTGGGAGTAGCGGTTCAGCGCGGTATAGCGGCTGTTGGTCATGAGTTAACCCCGATAGGTAGTGCGCCCGCCAAGCCGGTCTTTGTTCAGCAGTTGGTTGAGATGCAGACCTTCGAGCACAAACTCGACGGCGGAGGCGCGGCGGGCCGGGCTGTCACTTTTGGCGATCTGGCTCACAACCGCATCGAGGCCGTCCACCTTACGCACGATGGCGTCGTATTCGACCGACGGCATCGACTCGCCGGTCGTGACGTTGAGGCCGTCCGCAAACTGCAGCGCGACGTTTTCGAGGTCAGCCACCTCGGCATACTCGCTGAAAACCGTTTTGACCGCGTCTTCGAACAGCTTTTCCATGATCTGCTCTTCGCGACCTTCCTCCATTGCCTCGAATTCGACCTTGCCCTGAAGCGACGGCATGGTGAATGGCAGGTCGGAGATGCGGGGGACGATGTCCTGCTCGCCGGTACGGATCGCACGCCGCAGCGCGTTTGCGAGCAGGGCTTCGTAGTTCGCGATCGACGCCCGGACGGACACGCCGGAGCGCTGGTTGATGTCGGGCGAACGCCGCGCGCCCTGGGTGATCTCAGCAACAATCTGCTGCATGAACGGGGGCACGTCCTCTCGGTACTCGCCCAGTTCGAGGCGCTGCTGCTCCTGCTCCATGATCGTGATTTCTTCGAGGATCGATTCAGGATAGTGGGTGCGGATCTGCGATCCGTAGCGATCCTTCAGCGGGGTGATGATGCGGCCCCGGTTCGTGTAGTCCTCCGGGTTTGCCGTCGCCACGATCAGCACGTCGAGATCGAGGCGCATCTTGTGTCCGCGAATCTGCACGTCACGCTCTTCCATGACGTTCAGCAGGCCAACTTGAATCCGCTCTGCGAGGTCCGGAAGCTCGTTGATCGCGAAGATGCCGCGGTTGGTGTGCGGGACCAGCCCGTAGTGCACCGCTTCCTGGTCGGACAGGTACCGGCCCTCCGCGATCTTGATCGGGTCGATCTCGCCAATGAGGTCGGCGATGGTGATGTCCGGTGTGGCCAGTTTTTCGCCGTACCGCTCGTCGCGGTGCATCCAGCGAATCGGCGCGTCGTCGCCCTGCTCCTCCACGAGCCGGATGCCCTCGGCGCTGATGGGGGCGAGGGGGTTCTCCGGGATCGAGATTCCGTCCAGTACCGGCGTGAATTCGTCCAGAAGCGACGTCAGGCTGCGAATGATTCTCGACTTCGCCTGGCCGCGCTCGCCCAGGAGGATGATGTCCTGGCCGGAGAGGATCGCGTTCTCGAGCTGCGGGATGACCGTCGTCTGATAGCCGACGACACCGGGAAACACGTCGTCGCCGGCGGCGAGCTTCTGCATCAGGTTTCGGCGCATCTCCTCGCGAACGGGCAATACTTCGTACGCCGATGCCTTCAGTTCGCCAAGGGTCTTGGAGTCGTTCATGGACATGGACGCGCGCTGCTCGGTGCGGGGGTTCGTCTGCATCTAAACAGGACGCGGCACGCTCTGGCAAGTGGATTCCGCCTGCGGGCGCATCAGCCTTGATCGGAGGTGCCGCAGGCCGTTTCCGCGGGGTCCGGATGACCCTCGGGCGGGCTTGTCGTGCGGACTCCGCGACTTTACGCTCGTCTCCGGACACGGGCCTGTCGGTGGAGTCGCCGATCCATGGCGCAGCACATTCTCATTGTGGAAGACGAGCCGGCAATCGTCGACAACGTTGCGTACGCCCTAGCCGAACAGGGCTTTCGGACGAGCGCGGCGGGATACGGCTCGGCGGCGCTCGCTGC
>PBVL01000198.1 GCA_002728675.1 Gammaproteobacteria bacterium | reverse complement strand
TCCGGTATCACTGGCCGGGCAACGCCCGCGAACTGCAGCACTGTGTCATGCGTGCGGTATGCGCAGCGGGGCGTCGTTCTGGTCCCGCCTATCCGGATTCCCGTCGCTCGCTTGGCGAACTGCGTCGCCGGTCAGGACTCGTCGCGCAGGCAGGCGTGCAAGGATGACGAGACAGCGCTCGTCAGATGCGGTAACCGGTCTGCAGGGCATCATCCGTGACGAGGAAACGGCAGATCCTCTGCCCGTGCTCGGAGAGTTTCTCGAACATTGGACGGGGGATCGAGGGTGGCTGTCTGATGTGAAACCAGGGCGCCTGAAACATGGCGTTGGGAATCGCGCGCATGTCGTCTGACAGGTTCGGTGTGCCGCCATGCCAGGCACGAATGTCGCGGATCAGCACGGAACCCGCGGGCGCCGGGTACACCGTAGAGAGCCGCATCCACTCGGGCTCATCTTCGAGCGACGGGATTGGCTCTCGTGAGTGCTGCGTACCTGGAATCTGCCGGGTGGGCCCGTTGAATTTCGTGAAGTCCTGAGCGAGGAAATTGCAGCACACGACGGGGCAGGGCAGGTCCCGGATGGACACGATGCCCCGCGGGTCGTGAAAGCCGCCGGAGTGATCACCAATATCCGCGTGCAGCCGTTGGTATTCGGCGCCCGGCATGCAGAAGTCTCCCGCGGCGCGTGCGACGCGGTAGTCCTCCGATTCGAAGATGGCGGTGATGATGGGCGTCAGCGTGGGGAGGTCTACGAGCATTGCCCACTCTTCGCGGTGGAGCACCGAATTGGTGATGCTCGCTCCACCGTAGGAATAGCGGTTTGGGCCCCGGTTGCCCTTGCGTTCCGGATCGAGTGCCATGATGGCTGCAGCCTCCCGCTCGCAGCCGGCACGCAAGAATGCGACCTGCGCGGGCGTCAGGACGTTCTCGACGACAGCAAAGCCGTCCCTGTAGAACGTCTGGACGGTCGCTTCGACATCAGCGGGCTGGTGTCTTTGCAGACCGCGTAGCCCGTTGCTGTCGGCAAGCTTCCGGCGCAGAGCCTCGCGTTCCTCGGTCATGTCGGTTCCCGGTATCAGAAGGATCGGCTACACACGAAGGAGGAACAGGCTCCAACTTCGGCGCGAGACATGGTATCGCGCCGTCATGGGGCTGGGCTACAGCATGAGTTTCGGTCCGCCGCCGGGAAAGGGCGGGGAGTGCAGCGCCGCTCGGATCAGGCTGACAGGAACTCGGCGCGGGTTCGCGAATCAGCCTTGAACTGGCCACCGAGCGCGGTTGTCTGTGTTCTGGAGTTGACGTCCATGACCCCGCGGGACTTGACGCAGTAGTGCGTGGCGTCGATGGACACCGCTACATCCTCTGTCTCGAGCAATGTCTGCAGGGCGACGAGGACCTGTTGCGTCAGGCGTTCCTGAACCTGCGGTCTCTGCGCGAAAAAGCGCACGACGCGGTTGATCTTGGACAGGCCGATGATCCTGCTGCCGGGGATATAGGCAACCTTGGAGCCGCCATCGATCGTCACGAAATGATGCTCGCACGTGCTGGTTACGCTGATGTCCCGGACGGTCACCATCTCCTCGACCTGCATCTTGTTGTCGATGACCGTGACCTTCGGGAAGTTCTCGTAGCTGAGTCCACGGAACACTTCATCGACGTACATCTTGGCGATCCGGTGTGGGGTTTCGCAGAGGCTGTCGTCGGTCAGGTCCAGTCCTAGCGTGGTGCAGACCTCGCCCATCAGTTCGCGCAGGCGTGTGTACTTCTCGTCGCGGCTCAACTGGTCGGGGAGCAGCGGCGTTTCGAGACCACGCTCGATGAGCGCTGAGCGCACGGCGACGGCTTCGTTGCTCAGGGAGCGGGCGTTGAGGTCTGTCAGCTTGGTGAGGGCGTTCAAGGAATCCGTTCTCCCGGTGGTGGTGCAGGCCGTCGGCGCGGCGTCAGGAAGGTGTACGGAAACCCCCCGTGATTGGATCACGAGGGTCTCTGTCCTGGACGCCCGGCCGGTGTGCTGATCGCCCGGGGTTGATCCAGTTGCAGGTCGCCGGGCGTAGACGGCCTCGTCATTCCCCCACCAACCATGGAGATGTCTCTTGAAAAAACTGATTGGATTGTTCGGCCTCGCGCTTGTTGTCGTTTCTCTCGGCGCGTTCGCCGGCGGACACGCGAAACACGCTGACCCTGCCAAGGCTGATCATGCGAAGCAAGGCGCCCACGCCGCGCACTCCCCGGACATTGTCGACATTGCAGTCTCGAACGGGAACTTTGACACGCTCGTCACTGCGGTGCAGGCTGCCGGGCTCGTCGAGACGCTGAAAGGCGAGGGGCCTTTCACCGTGTTTGCGCCAACGGATGAAGCGTTTGCCAAACTGCCCTCCGCGGCGCTGAACGCTCTGCTTGCGGACCCGAAGGCACTCGCCAATGTGCTTACCTACCATGTCGTACCGGGCAAGGTGCTGGCGGCCGATGTCGTGGGTCTTGATACCGCGGGCACCGTACAGGGTCAGAGCGTGGATATTGCGGTCAAAGGCGGCAAGGTGTTCGTAGACGGCGCGCAGGTCGTGATGACTGACGTGATGGCCGCGAATGGGGTCATTCACGTCATCGACACCGTGATTTTGCCGGAGTCCTGAGCGACCGGTGCGCGCGCGGAGACGAGAGTCTTGCGCGACTCCGCGGAGCGGCGCTGCCCTGACCTGGCGGCGCGGCTCATGTTTTGCCATTCACGACTCCTGTCACTCACACCCCGAGGGTGTGAGATGCTGTGCGTTCGGAGGCGTGAGCGCCTGACTGTACGATTTGGGGGGTTGAATGCTTGAAGTCAACGAGTACTTCGAGGGGCACGTGAAGTCCATCGCGCTGCAGACCGCGACACTGCCGGCCACGGTTGGTGTGATGGCGGTGGGCGAGTACACGTTTGGTACGAGTCAGCGGGAAACGATGCGGGTCGTCAGCGGTGCGCTGACAGTGCGTTTGCCCGGCGAAGACGACTGGCAGACCTTCGAGGAGGGCGCCGCCTTTGTCGTCGCTGCCGATCGCTCGTTCGATGTGAAGGTCGCCGTGGAGACGGCCTACTACTGTACGTACGGCTGACGCCCCGGTCACTCAGGAGCGCGTTGGTGTTGGCACGGCGCTCGAGTCCACCCAGTTGCGCAAATCCGGCTGGCCCGTTCGCGCGGTGATGCCACCGTCAGCGGCAATCATCGCGCCCGTGACGTACGAGGCCTCATCCGAGGCGAGGAATGCCACGACGTTTGCCATCTCTTCGCTTGTTCCGGGACGACCGATGGGAATCTGGCCGCTCCAGTGACTCATTAATTCCTGATTTCCGTCGATACCCGACGTCAGTCCGGTGAGGATGAGTCCGGGACACAGCGCGTTGACACGGATCTTGTCCTTGCCGTGGTCCAGCGCAGTTGTGCGGGTGTAGTTGACGACCGCGCCTTTTGCGGCGTTGTAAGCACTGAAGGCGTAGTCGCCACCCAGACCGGACACCGATGCTGTGTTCACGATCGCGCCGCCGCCATTCGAACGCATGATCGGGATCGCAATTCGGTTGGCAAAGAAAATCGAGTTCAGGTCGATATTGATGACCTTCATCCACTCGTCGACGCTGAGATCCGGCGTTTCGCCAAACGATGCGATGCCTGCGTTGTTGAAGAGAATGTCGAGGTGCGAGCCTGCACCTTCGAGCCAGGTGTTGGCCTTCAGGACGAGGGTCTCGACCTCAACGTGGTCCCCGACATCACACACAAAGAACTGAATGCGTTCGCCCAGTTCCGCGGCCATCGCGCGGCCCGCGTCGCCGTTCAGGTCCGCAAACGCGACCGTTGCCCCTTCGGTGAGCATCTTGCGCACGGTGGCAGCGCCGATGCCCGACGCGCCACCCGTGATGAGCGCGCCTTTCCCTTCAAGTCTGCCAGGCATCTCTGATCCCCCTGTCGTTGATCGCGGCAGAATATCGACGCAGTAACGCGGGAATCAACCGTGCGGCCAGCGTACGACGCCCCCTGACCTGCAGCTAACCGAGTTCCGGGATCACCCAGAGTGGCGCCTCGCCCCGGGCAACGCGCTGCACGTTGTCGAAGCCGTTGCGGATCCTTGCTTCGTGACTCTCGTAGGTTGGTCCGGCAAGGTGCGGCGTCAGGACGACGTTGTCGAGCGCGAACAAGGCGTTGTCCGGGGCTGGGGGTTCGTCATTGAACACATCCAGCCCGGCGGCGAACAGCTGCCTGGCCGTCAATGCCTCGGTCAGCGCGGTCTCGTCAACGACGGGCCCCCGACTGGTATTCACCAGTATGCTCGACGCCTGCATGCGTGCGAGTCGATCCGCGTTGATCAGATGATGGGTCGACTCATTCAGGGGCACGTGCAGAGTGACGACGTCTGCGGCTTCGAGCATCTCCTCCAGGAGACGAAATCGCACCCCGAGGGCGTCTTCCTGGTCCTCGGAGAGACGCCGGATGTCGTAGTAGGTGACGGTCATCCCGAACGCCTGTGCCAGTCGCGCGACCTTCTTGCCGATCGAGCCCAGACCGACGATGCCGAGCGTTTTTCCGCGCAATTCGAAGACGCGGGGCGTGTCGTTGCCGCTCCAGCGACCGCCGGTCACGCTGGCATGCTGCCAGGGCAGGCTCCGCGCGCACGCCAGCATCAGCATCACAGCGTGTTCCGACACCGCGACCGAGTTGGCACCGCCGTTGTTGGCCACGGGAACGCCGGCCGCGCTGGCGGCCTCGACGTCGGCATTGTCGTAGCCGGCGCTCAGCACCTGAACCAGCTTCAGGTTCGGCGCGGCTGCGAACAGCTCCGTCTGAATCAGACCCGAGACGAAGCCGACCAGGTAGGACGCGTCCGCCAGCGCTGCGTGGTACTCGGGGCTGCCGCCCGCCACATTGAGAAAGTCGAATCCCGGTGGTGCCATCGAATCCGCCATTCGGGAAGAATCGGCAAACGGTGTCACGAACACGATACGTTCGGGCATGGGTGACTCTCTGACTCGATCGGGACCCGTGAATAAACCCTATGGGTGCGCTGTCGTCAAAGTGGTGCAAGGTGCTGCCCGGCTCAGGCAAGCATGGGATGCGTGCCGAGTTCCAGTATCGTGGCCAGGCGGTGGTCTTCCGGGACTGCGGCGTCGGGGCGGTCGCCGACGAGCAGTGACCGCATCCCGAGGGTGCGGGGTCCGTGGTAGTCGCAGTCGGGGTTGTCGCCGACGAACAGCACGTCCTGCGCGGCGTATCCGGAGGCGTTGAGCGCCGCCTCGAAAATCTGTCGTGCAGGTTTGCGCGTGCCGGTTTCAACGCTCGTGACGATGCCGTCGAAGAGGTGTGAGAGGTTGTAGTCGTCCACCACATCGCCGACGAGCCAGGGCGTCGAGGTGTTGGACACGATCCAGAGCGGGATGCCCAGATCATCCAGCAGGGACGCAAGGCCTGCAAAGGGTGTGATCGGTCCTCGCCAGTCATCGATCCAGGCATGGCTCATCCGTCGAACGCTGGAAGCGTCCGCCGGGGCGTTCAGCTGATGCAGGAGGGAGCGCATCGCGTCATCGGTGTGGTATTCACGCCCGGTAGCGTTCGCCTCAGCTTCGAACGGTGCGTAGATGTTGTCGAGCAACTCGCGCAGCCCGTCGATCGTGAGGTCAGGTGCGTGTGGACGCAGCAGGTCCAGCGAGCGCGTGACGTTGTCCAGACGCCGGGACTCGTCGTATTCGACGAGGGTGCCGAAGAAGTCGAGAAAAATGCAGCGGGGCATGGGGAGATAGTAACCGGACACGGCCGGCACTTGTCGGATCCCGAGGCATCTCTCGTGGGCTGGTCATCGCTCCCGGTCTGGGCTACGTTCCCGGGCACCCGAGGATTCTTCATGACTGACAAACCATGGTACGTCCCCACGCCCTGCGTGATGGTCTGCACGCTCGACGACAACGATGTCTGCCTTGGCTGCTACCGGACCGCGGACGAGATCGGCGAGTGGGTGGATGCGGACGCCGCGCGCCGCGACGCCATTCTCGAAGCTGCTGACACGCGGATGCTGCAGGCGGGGCGTGAGGCGTAGGCAGGCGCGCTGAAGCGCACACGAAATCCGCTGGTAACCTTTTCCCTGCTACACGGCTCTTCCATGAGGAAAGCGCGAGGGTGGGCAGATGTGGACGGTGAGCGGGTGGTGACTGAAACCGACGGAAACAGCGACGCGGGGCTCGTGGCGGCGATTCGTGAGCGGCAGGACGTCAGCGCGTTCGCGGGGCTCGTGCATCGCCACCAGGACGTGGCCGTCCAGGTCGCATTCTCGGTACTCGGCGACGCTGCTCTCGCTGAAGACGCGGCACAGAAGGCCTTTCTTTACGCCTACACCCACCTTGGGGCACTTCGCGAACCGGCCGCGTTCCCGGGCTGGTTTCGCCGCGTCGTCCTGACCCAGGCATTGCGGCTGACGCGGTCCAGGGCCTGGTCTGTGGGCACTGCAGGTACACAGACCATCCTCGCGAGCCTCGAGTCGACCGATCCGGGCCCTGAGGCCGAAGCTGGCAGACGCCAGTCCCGTCGCCGTGTGGATGCGTCGTTCGGAAACCTCGCGCCACACCTGCCGGTGACGTTCGCACTCTTCTACCTGGCCGACTGTACCGTGGCCGAAATTGCGGAGACGCTCGAAATCACCGCAGTCGCCGTTCGCAAACGCCTCTACGACGCACGCACGAGGCTCCGGAATGAACTGACCGAAGAGGACATGAAGATGACGCGAGGTGACCTGAACGATGCGCTGCCGTCCAGGGGAGAGCGCTTCGTCGGGAAGGTCGTAGCGCTGCTGCGAGCGTCGCTCGAAGGTGACGAAGCGGAGGTCAAACGACTGCTGGCCGGAGATTCCCGACTCGCATCGACGCGCGGACCACATCCGATCTGGGGTGGTGAGCCATTGCCGCTGCACGTCGCAGCGGAACGTAACCAGATCGGGGTTGTCAAGGAACTGCTGGATGCCGGCGCGGACGTGAACGGCGCGGGCGCGGACTACGACGGCTGGTCGCCGTTGCTGCTTGCAGCCCACGGAGGGCGACTCGGAATCCACGCGCCGCGGAGTGAGATCGTCTCGCTCCTCCTCGAAGCCGGCGCCGACGTCGATATTCATGCGGCAGCGCTGCTGGGGGATGGCGCCCGGGTGACGGAACTCCTGCAGGCCGACTCCGCGCTCGCGAACGCGCCCGGGCCCGCTACCGCGACCGCGCTGCACTTCGCGCGCGAAGCGCCCGTCGCGGATCAACTGCTGGCGGCGGGGGCAGATCCTGCGGCGATCTGCGGTTGGGGGACGACGCCGCTCGAGCGGGCGTCATTCAGGGGTGCAGACGGTGCTGCCGTGGCGGAGCGGCTGATCGAGGCCGGCGCCGTGCCACACGCCGGTACCCTCGCGTGTCTGGCGGATGTGGTACGCCTGGAGACGCTGCTCGATACGCAACCTGCGGCGCTGGAGGAGCACCGCAAGATTACCCCCTCGATCGCTGGAACGCCCCTGCACGGAGCGGCGCAGTGGGGGCACGACGGGATCGCGCGCAGCCTGTTGGCGCGGGGCGCGAACGCCAACGCGCGGGCCGACAGCGGGCAGACGCCGCTCCACCTCGCGGCGTCCGGCGGCTCGCTTACCCTGGTGAGAGTCCTGGTGGACGGTGGCGCGGATGTCGGTGCGCGTGATGACGACCATCAGACCACGCCGCTCGAGTGGGCGCGGTTTTTTCTCTCGAATCTCGAGCCGGACAGCGCCGGGGTGTCGGCTGTGGTCGCGTATCTCGAGAGCGTTTAGCTGTTGCCAACCCGGCTGGACACCTATGCCACCAAATGCCAACCCGGCTGGCTGCCAACCCAGCTGGACACCCACATGCGACTTCCTGTTGCAGAAGTTGGTGAACCGGGCGCAACATGGCGCGTCAACCTGGCTGGACACCCACATGCCACTTCTCGTTCGGATGCTGCCAATTCTGCTGCTGGTCATGCTGACCGGGTGCGGGTCCATGCCGACCGCCGAGGGTGTGCGCGGCCAGCAGGTCGAACGGGTGGGTGGTCCGCATGATCATTTGCTGTATCTGCCGGATGGGTACGAGCCTGGCAGTCCGGTACCCGTGCTGCTCTTCCTGCACGGCGCGGGAGAGCGTGGGAGCGAACTCGCGAGAGTCAAGGTGCATGGGCCGCCCAAGCTGCTCGACGCGGGTGAGCCGATGCCGTTCATCGTGATCTCTCCGCTGGCACCACCCGGTGGAGGCTGGGAACCGGGCAAGCTAACGGCTCTGCTCGACCAGATCGAGTCGGAGTTCACGGTAGACCGTAGCCGGATCTACGTGACTGGGCTCAGTATGGGCGGCTTCGGAACCTGGGCGCTCGCCGCTGAGACGCCGGACAGGTTCGCGGCGATCGCGCCCATTTGCGGGGGCGGCGACCCCAGGACGGGAGGCGCCATTGCGGGGGTGCCGGGAGTCTGGGCCTTCCACGGGGCACGCGATTTAGTGGTGCCGGAGCGCCTTTCCCGCGAGATGGTGGCGGCGGTCCGCGACGCGGGTGGCACAGCACGCCTGACGGTTTACCCCGAGGCCGGCCACGATTCGTGGACCGAGACCTACGCGAACGCCGACCTTTATGCGTGGCTGCTGCGCCACTCGCGCGAGGCGGAGTAGACACTGATGCATCGACCCAACATCGTGTTCGCGTTCGCGGACGACTGGGGACGGTATGCGGGCGCGTACGCTCAGCACGAAGGCGCGGCGGGCCTGAACGCATTGATCGAGACGCCGCACTTTGATCGGGTGGCGGGCGAAGGTGCGCTCTTTCTCAACGCGCTCGTTCCCGCGCCGTCCTGTACACCGTGCCGGAGTTCGCTGTTGTCCGGGCAGTATTTCTGGCAGACGGGCCTTGGCGCGATCCTGATGGGCGCGGTGTGGGACGAGTCGATCCCGACGTTTCCGCTGGAACTCGAGCGGGCGGGTTACACGATCGGACACACCTACAAGGTCTGGAGTCCCGGCAAGACGATGAACGCGCCGATGGGAGGGCGCCGGACCAGTTTCGAAACGGCGGGACGCGATTTCAACCAGTTCTCTCACTGGGTCACCAAACACGCGGACGAAGTTGGTGGCGTCGACGCGGCGAAGGCGCTGCTCTTCAACGAGAGCCGCGAGAATTTCCGCGATTTCCTCAGCCGACGCGCTGTGGGTGCGCCCTTCTGCTACTGGTGGGGGCCGACCAACACGCATCGAACCTGGGAACGCGGCTCAGGCAAGGCACTGTGGGGCATCGAGCCGGATGATCTGACCGGCAGGTTGCCGGCATTTCTGCCGGACGTGCACGAGGTGCGGGAGGACGCCGCCGACTACCTGGGGGAGTGTCTCGCGGTCGATCACGGGCTTGGCATCCTGCTGGAGGAGCTGGAAGCTGAGGGTGAACTCGATAACACGCTCGTCGTGGTCAGTGGCGATCACGGCATACCCGGGATGCCGAGAGCCAAATGTAATCTCTACGATATCGGCTGTGAGGTGGCCCTCGCCGCGCGCTGGCCCGGTGTCATCGAACCCGGCCGAGTCATCGAGGACTTTGTCAATCTGATGGACCTCGGTCCGACCTTCTGCGAAGCGGGCGGGATCAAGGTACCGGAGACGATGACGGGCCGTTCGCTCATGCCTGTGTTCGAATCGCCCGAGAGTGGGCAGATTGACCCCGCACGCGACTTCGTGGTGACGGGCAGGGAGCGACACGTGGCGGCAGCGCGGGAAGGCATGTTGCCCTATCCCCAACGTTCGATTCGCGTGAAGGACTACATCTACATCGTGAACTTCGAGCCGGACCGATGGCCGATGGGCGACCCGAAAGGCATCGACGATCCAGGAGCCGAACTTCCCTCCTACGAGGAACTGGCCTACAACACGATGGTTGCCTTCTACGACCTCGATGCCAGTCCAACCAAGGCCTGGATGATCCATCACCGGGAGGAGGACGACGTCGAGCCGCTCTATCTGCTCGCCTTCGGCAAGCGCCCGCGGGAGGAGTTGTACGACCTGCGGCGGGATCCCGACTACATGACCAACGTGGCTGAGGACCCGGCGTATGCGGAAATCCGTGCAGGATTGGAGGCGCGTTTGCTGGACACCCTGCGGGAGGAGAATGATCCGCGACTGATGGAGCAGCCGTGCCGTTTCGAGTTCGAACCGTACGCTGGAAAGATCCCCGATGAATGGTTCAAGGATCTCTGGAAGTAGCGATGGCGGCGAAGTATCTCCTGGTGATCGGTGCGGTCTACGGGCTGGTGGAGGTCGGCCTCGGCGCGTTTGGCGCGCACGCCCTGAAGGCCCGGCTCCCGGAGTCCGGCCTCAGCAGTTGGGACACTGCCGTGCAGTACCAACTCATTCACGCGGTGGTCCTGGTCGCGCTTGGCCTCTGGCTCACGACCCGCGAGCGGTTGCTGCTGGCCGAATGGGCGGGCTGGCTGTTTGCGGCGGGCATTCTGCTGTTCTCGGGGAGCATTTGTCTGCTCGTGCTCACCAGCGCCCGCTGGGCGGGCCCGATTACGCCCGTGGGTGGGCTGCTGTTCATTGGCGGCTGGCTGATGCTGATCGTTACCGCGGTGCGGCTCTGAGACTGGTGCACATTCCCATATCGGTAACCGGACGGGCTCATGAGATTCACGCAGGCACACGTTGACGAATGGCGCGAGCAGGGCTTCGTCATCATTCCTGGCTTCTTCGATGAGGCGGAGATTTCGCCCGTGCGTGCCGACTACGAGTCGATCTACGGCAGCGTGGGCGAGGGTGACGGGACGCCGCTCGACAAGAAGGAAGACGGCGCACTCGGCGCGCCCTCTCCTCTGCAGTTCAAGAACATCGACACGCTGCCGTATGCGGGCGGCGCCGAGATGAACCTGATTTCGCTGCATCCTGAGCTGATCGCGTTCGCCAGGGCGCTGCTGGACGCGCCTCAGGTGCATTGTTATCAGAGTCACACGTGGGCCAAATACACGGGTGAGGCCGACTACGATCAGGGTTTTCACTGCGATTTCGGCAATCACACCCTGACCGTTCCTTCGGATGAACCCAGGCTGCGAACGGTCGACTTCATCTTCTATCTGACGGACGTGACCGACGCGCACGGCGCGCTCCATTACGTCACCAAGCCGGACGCATACGAGCTTCTGGGCGAAGGCGCGGTGTTTGTTCCACCGGAGCGGCAGTGGGACATGCAGGCACGGGAGCGATCGGCCGCTGGTCAGGCCGGTACGCTGGTCGCGCACGGTATCGACACGTTCCATCGCGGCACGAACCTGACGGCGCCGAACGGCAACCATGACTGTCGGCTACAAGGCGGCGGGGAACGACATGATCGGCTTCCACATCTGGCAGAGCGCTGCCAACCGGCCCTGGGACAACGTGCTGAACGCCGCATCACCGGAGCAGATGGAATGCCTTGGGATTCCGCGGCCGGGAAGCCCGTTCTGGTCGGAGCGCACGCTCGCGCTCACCCAGCAGCGCTGGCCCAAGTGGGACATGATGCGCTATTTCGAGGCGGCGGGGGTCGCACGGTCGCAAGCGGGGTGAAGCCGGCTTGACCGTCGGCACCGCCTGCAACGAACATAGCGCCCGCTGGCCGGCATGCGGTCGTCCCGCAGAACCAATTCAACGTCGGTTGATGTGCCGACACCTGAGGAGAAGAAATGAGACCCAATCACGTCAAACGAGCGTGGAAAGAAGGCAAACAGACGATCGGTGGATGGATCTCATGCGACTCCGTCTACGTGGCCGAGATGATGGCCAGGACGGGCTTCGACTGGTTGTGCATCGACATGCAGCACGGGTTGCTCGACTACAACGACGTCCGCGCGATGCTCCCGGCGATTTCGACGACCGACACCATGCCGTTCGTGCGCGTGCCCTGGAACGAGCCGCACATCATCATGAAAGCGCTGGACGCCGGGGCGTACGGCGTGATCGTCCCGCTCGTGAACAGCCGCGAAGAAGCCGAGAAAGCGGTGTGGTCGGTTCGCTATCCGCCCGACGGCGGGCGCTCCTTCGGCCCCATCCGCGCGGGGATGTATGCCGGTCGCGGCTACGTGAACCACGCGAATGACGAGATTGCGGTCATTGCGATGATCGAGACGGCAGAAGCGCTGGATAACCTCGACGAGATTTGCTCGACGCCGGGCCTTGACGCCGTGTACATCGGGCCGAGTGACCTTGCGTACGCCATCGGGCTGCAGGCGGCGGGTGACAACAGCGACCCGAAACACGTCGAGACCGTGAATCACATCTACGCCACCGCGCGTAAACACGGTTGCCACGTCGGCATCCACACGGGTTCGCTCGAATACACGAAGCGTTACCTCGAGCAGGGTTTCGATCTGGTCATGCTGGGCTCGGACACCGCGTTCATGGGCCGTCTGGCAAATCAGGAACTCAGGTCCGCGCGCACTGACACCGGCATCGAACGCGTGCCTCGTGGTGACGACTACTGAGACGGGTGGTTGGAAAACACCCCGTTCCGATCGTCCCCCGGGCGGAGCCGGGCTTGCCGCCAACCGGCAGTGAGCCCGGACTGATTGGCCGTCTGGAACGCCTGAAGCGCGAAGAACAGGACCAGCAGCACATTCTGTGCTGGCACTGAGCGCGCGACATGTCCCACGGGGCCAGGCACAACGATGTCCCGCGGTCGCAACCGTGATCGCGTGGAACAGGTTGCTGGGCGTGACCGTGCGGACCAAGAACGGTGTGCGGATCTCTCCATGAAGCAGACTTCGAGGTTGGTCACGTTGCCGTTCGCGAGGTCCGGGTTCGCGCGAGGACGATGGCGAGGACCCCGATACCGAATTCGAAGGAGCGCTGGGGGTGTGGGCTTGCCGTGTCTCCGATGACTGTAAAGTTGTCCGGAGATGCTCGCACACGCTGTCAGCGGCGCGCCAACCCGGTATGTGCGCGACCCGACGTTCTGTGGTGAGATCGCCCCACGCGAGCAGCATTGCGTGAGAGGCGAGTTGTGAAGAGCCAGTGCGTGAAGAGTCGGTTCTTGAAGAGTTATGTCATGAGGAAAAGTGTCCGATGAGCGACCCCATTCTGTTTGATCTCACCAACAAGGTGCTGACCGTTACCCTGAACGTGCCGGAGAAGCTCAATCCCGTTTCTGACCCCATGAGTTTTCCGGCGATCGAACGGTTGCGCGAGGCCGCCCACGATGACGCCGTTGGCGCGATCGTCCTAACGGGTTCGGGGCGGGCGTTCTGCGCGGGTGGCGACGTGGGCAACATGGCCGGCGGCCCGGGCGACGTGATGCCCGACTACTTCGAGGGAAAGGTGGAACACCAGCGCCGTCGTCACGAGTTCCCGTATCTGCTGCACAGCATGCCGAAAGTGACCATTGCCGCGGTGAACGGCTATGCGATGGGGGCGGGTCTGGGGCTGGCAACCTCTTGTGATCTGCGGCTCGCTGCGGATTCCGCGAAGTTTGGGACTGCCTTTGCGAACGTCGGGTTTGGCGGTGACTTCGGCACAACCTGGCAACTGACCCGACTGCTCGGCGAAGCGAAGGCGAAGGAGCTGTTCTTTCTGCCCGACATCATCGACGCTGGGGAGGCGCTGCGGGTTGGTCTCGTCAACAGGGTCCTGCCGGGCGGCGATGGATTCATGGACAGCGTGCGTGAAGTGGCCGAAAAGATCGCCAACGGCCCACTGATGAGCTTCCGCTGGATGAAAGAGAACATCAATCAGTCCTCTCACGTCGACTTCAAGACGATGCTCGATCGCGAGGCCGTGTCGCATCTGCGCTGCGGTGAAACCGACGATCACAAAGAGGGCGTCGCCGCGTTCCTGGAGAAGCGGCCGCCCACGTTCAGAGGCCGCTGAGGCTACCGCGGGTCCCGCGGTTTGCAAATCTGGCCAATGGTGGGGCTGCTTGGCATACTGGCGCCCCTGTGATGACTCCCTCCGGTGCCTCCCCGACTCATACATGCCACGCCGCTTCGATCCCACGGACGCGCCGTCCGCTGATCGGCGGGGGGCTCTAAGATGGTGGCGTTCGGTGACTACACTGAGCCCAGCTATCGTCGCCCGCGGCCGCCCCGCGCCCGGCCCTCGTTCGAAAATCTCGGGTACCTCAAGCGACTGTACCCGTACTTCATTCGGTACCGTTCCTATCTGATTGCCGCGGTCACCGGCATCCTGATCGCGCGTTTGCTTGAGGCGCTCGTGCCGCTGCTGATGAAGGAGGCGATTGACTCACTGGTCGTGGGTCCGCCCAATCTGCTCTGGCCGGCGCTGGGCATCGGTGCAGTCGTGATCGGGCGATTCGTGATTTTCGTCTTCTCGCGCAGGTTGGTGCGACGGATTGCGATCGCAACCGCCTACGATCTGCGCAAGCGCGTCTTCCGCAATTTGCTGTACCAGGGTCCCGGGTTCTATGGCGGCTTCACGACCGGCGACATCATGGCCCGTGCGTCGGGTGACATCGGCATGGTGCGTGGAGTCGTTTCGTTCGCGTTCATTACCTTGCTGACCTTTGTCTTTTCGCTGACGACAGGCCTCATCTTCATGTTCTCCCTGTCGCCCGAGCTTGCGCTGGCGTGCCTCATCCCGATGCCGCTGGTCGCGGTAGTCGGGGCGCTGATGTCACGCCGGCTGTTCCCGCTCGTGCGCGACCAGCGTGAGGCGATGGCGGATGTCACGTCGTTTGTGCAGGAGAATTTCAACGGCATTCGCACTGTGCAGGCAATGGCGCAGGAGAAACGGGAGATCGGCCGGTTCACGGACATCAGCACCCGGTATGCCAGCCTGAACTATCGCGCGACGCGCTATCGCGCGCGGATGAATCTGGTGATGCCGTTTCTGACAGCCCTGTCGCCGCTGATCATCTTCTCTTACGGCGGCTACCTTGTGCTGCAGGGGGAACTGACCATCGGGACGTTCACCGCGTTCTTTGCCTACATGGCCATGGTGACGGGGCAGGTGGGGCAGCTTGGGGGCATCCTCGCGCAGTTCTCCAGCGCGGCGGCGGGCGCGCAACGGCTTTTCGAGGTGATCGATTACGAACCCGAGATCCGTGACGATGCGGTCGCCGGCGTGCCGGATGTCATCTCCGGCGCAGTGAGCTTTCGCGGATTCACGTACAGCTATCCACAGTCGCCGGACGCCGCGGTCGCCGATGTCTCCATTGACGTCGGCCGTGGTGAGACCATCGCGTTCATCGGCCGGGTGGGCTCGGGCAAATCAACGATCCTGAAGTCATTGGTTCGTCTGATCGATCCGCCCGCAGGCGCCGTGCTGATCGACGGTCACGACGTGCGGGCTTACCCGCTCAAACAGCTGCGCGCGCAGATCGCTTTCATACCCCAGGACGCATTCCTGTTCTCGGACTCGATTCGGGAGAACATTACCTACGATGACCCGAGCCGCGACGATGACCCGGTGTGGGCCGCGGCAGAGGCATCTCAACTCGCGGCGACGATCAGGGAGTTCCCGCGTGAACTCGAGACGATCGTAGGAGAACGCGGCATCACGTTGTCCGGCGGGCAGAAGCAACGCGCGACGCTGTCGCGAGGGCTGATCCGTGAGGCCTCGATTCTGGCAATGGACGACTGCTTTGCGGCCGTGGACACCCAGACGGAGGAGCGGATTCTTTCTGGCCTTGCCCGCCTGCGTGAGGGTAAGACCACGTTTCTCGTTTCACATCGCGTGTCGACGGCGCGCCATGCCGATCGCATCTTCGTGCTGGAGGCCGGGCGCATTCTCGAGTCCGGTACGCACGAGGAACTGATTGCAGCGAACGGTTACTACGCGAACCTCGAACGTGTGCAGAGCAACCAGGAGCGTGATCGGTCGCGCAAGCTCGAGCTGTTGAAAGCGCTTGATATTGAGGTGACACCGTCATGAGTTCCATGACGACACGCTCGCCGGAGAAGCGTGACTACTCGGCGTTTGACGCGGACCTGACCCACGCGGCGCTCAACTACACGATGTTCGTACGCCTGCTTGGTTGGATCAGACCGTACTGGTCGTCCCTGGCCTGGTCGGTCGGCTTCATCGTGATCTCTGCTGTGATCAGCGTGCTGATCCCGATTGTGACGGGGCGGGTTGTGATCGACTCGATCATGCTGCCGAGTGAGCAGGCCGAAACGCTTCCCGACTACGGGATGATCGAGACCGCGGGCTGGATCGCGGCGAGCTTCGGGCTGCATGACCTGGCGGCGGCCACTGTGTTGTGGCTGACGCTGACGCTCACGAGCGCGATCGCGATGTATTTCCATCGACTGACGCTCAGTACCGCGATCCTGCAGGCGCTGCGTGATCTGCGTATCGATCTCTTCAAGAGACTCGAGGACAAACCTGCCTCGTTCTACGACCACGTCGCGGTGGGCCGGGTGATGACGCGGGTGACGAACGACGTATCGAACCTGTACGACCTGTTGTCGAGCGTCGGCATGTTCGCCGGCGAGTTCGTGCCGTTTTTCCTTGCGCTTTTCTTCATGTGGGCGATCTCGCCGGACATGACACTGATCGTGCTCGCGGTACTGCCGGTCGTCGGGGTTGCCGTCACCATCTTTCGTCGTCTGATGAGTGATACGTTCCGTAAGGTGCGGAACTCGGTGTCGAACCTCAATCAGTACATGCAGGAAACGCTGATCGGGATGGAAGTGGTGCAGCTCTCCGGCCGCGAAGCGCAGAACGAGACGCGATTTGGTGAGCTGAATGCAACCAACCGTCAGCTCAACTACCGCGCAACCAACTTCGAGACAGTGTTCGGTTCGTTCACCGCGAGCCTCGGCAACATCGTCATTGCGCTGATCATCTACTTCGGCGGCGGTCAGGTGGTCCAGGAGGAGATCTCGCTTGGAAGCGTCGTGCTCTTCACGCAACTCGTCAACATGATGATCAATCCGGTTGTGATGCTGAGCGAACAGTTCAATCAGCTGTTTCGCTCGATGGCGTCGGGTGAAAGAATCTTTCAGGCGATCGACTGGGAGGAACGTGTCAAGGAGCCGGACGACCCCGTGACGCTTCCTGAACGCATTGCGGGCAACATCGAGTTTCGCAACGTCACATTCGGGTACTACGACGACGAGCATGTGTTGAAAGACGTGTCAGTGACGATCGAAGGTGGGCGAAAGCTGGCGATCGTGGGGCCGACGGGGTCGGGGAAAAGCACGCTGATTCGCCTGCTCGCCCGGTTCTACGACATCGAAGACGGCATGATTTTCCTCGATGGGCACGATGTGAACCGTATTCGGACGGCGGACCTTCGGGCTCGCGTTGGCGTGGTTCTGCAGGACTTCCACATCTTCTCGGGCACGGTGCTCGACAACATCACGCTGAACAACCCTGACATCACCCGCGATGCGGCTGTTGCGGCGGCGCGACGCGTCCACGCGCACAGTTTCATCGAGCAGTTGCCGGACGGGTATGACACCTACCTGTCGGAGCGTGGCCAGAACCTGTCGCAGGGGCAGCGGCAACTGCTGGCGTTTGCGCGGGTCCTCGCGGTCGATCCGGAGATCCTCGTGCTCGATGAGGCAACGGCCAACATCGACACCGCGACCGAGTTGCTGATCCAGGAGGCGCTGCACGTGCTGATGGCGGAGCGTACGTCGATCGTCATCGCCCACAGGCTCGCGACCATCCAGGACTGCGATCACGTCCTGGTTCTGCATCACGGTGAGGTGCGGGAGTACGGGACCCACGATGAGTTGCTGGCACAGAAGGGCATCTATTACACGCTGCATGAGTTGCAGTTCCAGGACAGCCGCGCGGTCGAAGAGCTGCTTGGCGGGTTCGACGAGACGTAGCCTCGGGTTGACACGTCGCCTCGG
This sequence comes from Gammaproteobacteria bacterium, assembly GCA_002728675.1. Classification (GTDB taxonomy): domain Bacteria; phylum Pseudomonadota; class Gammaproteobacteria; order Pseudomonadales; family Azotimanducaceae. The sequence continues at coordinate 337 of PBVL01000198.1, read as the reverse complement.
GTTGCGCGTCAGATCGGCTCGCGCTCCTCGAGGACAATCTTGCCCACATGGGTTTCCGTGGTGAGTGCTGCCTGAGCGTCGGCGATCCTTGCGGACCCTGGACACCCGTGCGGACCCTTGGACACCCACGCTGGACGGGATGCGGATCCTGGACACCCAGACGTGCGTGCGGCCCTGGGGTGGACACCCAAACCGCCACGAAGACGATCACTTACGTCGAATCGCAGAGAGGTCCTACAGCACACCGCCTCCCGATGCGGAATGCTCATGTCATGGGCTATCCCCGCGCCATGACCGTCAGGTCCCGCGAACCTGGCTTCTATCACTGCATCAGTCG
>PBVL01000197.1 GCA_002728675.1 Gammaproteobacteria bacterium | reverse complement strand
TGTGATGAATATTCAACTGGGTCTCTCCGTAGCCAATGGACTTTGAACACTCATTAGCTTCGGGCTTGAGGCCCGGATGAACAACCTACTGACAGATCACACCTAGACGCCGCTCGTGCGCCGTGCGCTTGCCGACGGTCGGGCCCTGCATGCCCGCATCAACGTTTCTGACGACGCTTCGGGTGCGACCCTCGTGCGTCTCGCCGCAACGGTGGATACGGGCCGTCCGGGCGTCGAAGGACTGTTCCAGGTTGCAAACCCCACGCTGGAACTGGGCCGCGCCGTGAGCATGACGCTGTCCCTGCCGCCCGTTGTCGACGTGGTCAGGGTACCCATCCAGGCGATCTACGGGCAGGACCGGCTGTTTGTCGTGGAAGACGACCGACTGCTGGCCATTCCTGTCGAGCGGATGGGCGAGCTGCACGACGCAGACGGTCAGTACAGCGTGCTGGTGCGGGCGGACCGTCTGCAGGCCGGCGGGCTGGTCATGACGTCCCAACTCACCAACGCCATGACAGGATTGAAGGTCGAAGTCAACGAACCGTCGCCGGAACTCGCACGCGTGGACTGATCCGTCCGGCGCGCCCGTGCTGCATCACGGGCCCTAATGGTTCGCCAGGCTCTGTTCCGGAACGTGCTGCTGGCCGGGTGAGGCGCCTCACCCGGCGGGCGGCGGCGCGCTCCACAACACGCCCGCGTCGTACAGGGCGTCGATCTCCGCGCTGCTGTAGCCGAGCGAGGCCGCAAGGCTGCGGCTGTGCTCGCCGCCGCGGGTGGGCGGTCCGAGGGTCGGTTCGGAGCGGGAGAAGTTCAGCATCGAGGCGTGCCGGTAATACTCACCCAGGTCCACCTGACTGACTTTGGTCATGAGGTCCGAGTCGTCCCGCGCGTGCTCGTGGAAAAACTCCCAGCTGGTCTGCGCGTCGGCGACGACACACGGCAGTCCTTCGGGCGCGAGCAATGCCTCCCACGCCGGAGCAGGGCGGGACCGGAACAACCTGGACAGCGCTTCCGTCAGCGCTGCATCGTGATCGGTGGGTGAGACTGCATGCTGCGTCGCGAGTTCGGGCACTTCGGCGAGCGTGCAGAAGCGCACCCAGTCGTCCTGATGCTGAATGCCGAGAAACACCCAGCCCGTTTCGCAGGCGTACAGACGATGGGTGGAGCCGGTACCGCGTAGATCCGCATCAAGCGCGGGGCGGGGCGGTTTGCCCGGATAGGCCAGAAAGTCGTCGAAGTTGGCGTACGCGTTGGCACCGAACATGTCGATGAAGATCTGCTGGCCCTCACCGGTTTGCTCGCGCGCCATGAGACCGAGCATTGCGGTCGCGGAGACCACCATGGATGTATTCGGATCGGGGTTGACCTCGTTGGCGCGCATGAGGCGGCGGGCTCCCTCGCGGATGCCCGCCAGATCGAGCGGTGTATGCGGAATGTCGCCCGCCTGGTGTTTCGCGCCACCCAGCGCCGCGCCGGGGATCGGGTGCGTTGAGGGCCTGCGTGCCCCGGGACCGGCCGGGCCGTACCCGTTGGCCGAGATGTACACGAGGCCCGGGTTGTCGGCGGACAGTGTGGCGTAGTCGATGCCGAGCCGTTCGGGAACGCCGGGACGGTAGTTGTGGATGACGATGTCCGCGGTGTCGGCGAGTTGCTTGACCATGCGTTGGCCGGCATCAGACTTGAGATCGATCCCCAGCGCCTCTTTGCCCTGGTTGCAGCGCCATGCCCCCATGCCCATCGCCCGGAACGGGTCGCCCCCAACAGGCTCGACCTTGATGACCCGCGCGCCGAGGTCGGCGAGGAACGATGCGCCGAGCGGCGCGGCGATGATCGTGGCGAGTTCCAGCACGACGAGTCCCGCCAGCGGGCCTGCGTTGTTTGCTTCGCGGGACGGCGCGGTTGCTGCGGCCGGCCTGAAGGGGCCGGCTGCGCGCTTGATGCTGCCGGGCTGGGCAGGCGTTTGCGTGAGGTTGGCAAGCGGGCCGATCTGACGGACGCCGTCAATCTCGGTCACATGCCCGTTGGCGATGATGTCGGGGTCTGACAACGCATCGACGGACGTCTGGTAACGGTGTGCCACAACGCCCCCGTCCGCGACGAAGATATCCATCCACTCGTCGACGGTCTTCTCCTGCATGCGTTCCAGCATGAGGTCTCTGAACTGTTCGCGCTCGTCGCTGCTCCACTCGTGTTCCGGCTTGTTGAAGGGGGGCGCGTCGACGATGGGAGCCAGACCGGCCGCGTTCAGGTAATTGCGGTAGAGGTGGGCGAGCAGGTTGCCCAACTGAATCCAGCGACCGTCCTTGCACTGTGCGGGGTGGTAGTTCAGCGGGGGCATCTGGTCGCCCGTGGCGCGGGGCGCCTGCTTGCCGCGACGGGCGCGCATCTGTGCCGCGAGCGAGCCGGCCATGTCGTAGGGCATGAGGCCCTGCACGAGGCTTGTGTGCACCTTCTGCCCCCGGCCCGAGCGCTCACGCTCCCAGAGCGCGGCGATGATGCCGGTGACGGTGTTCATGGCGGTGGCGTGGGTCGCGACCTGGACGACCGAATAGGCGGGGCCCGGCTCGCGGGAGATACCCTCCATCGCGAGCATCCGTCCTGCCTTCGCGGCGACGATCCCTTCGGTCGGCTGCTGCGGGCCGATCGGCTCATCCTCGCCCATCGCGCTGATGTGGCAGTAGACGACGCGCGCATTGCGCTGCGAGAGGGTCATGTAGTCGAGGCCTTTGTCCCGCAAGTCGGCGAGGGGGCCGCTGGTCAGTACAACGTCCGCACGCTCGATCTCGCCGCGCAGGTGCTCTGCGCTGCCGTCCAGCACCGTTCGTCGTTTGGCGCGCAGCCACATCGGCGCGGCCGCCTGGGACTCGAAGCGGTCGCCGTCCGGACCGTCCACCTTGAGCACTTCCGCACCGAAGTCGGCCAGGATCATTGTGGCGATCCCGCCGGAGGGTCCCTGGGAGAAGTCGAGGACAAAGAGATTCGTCAGAGGGAGCATTGGCGTTCCGCGTGTATTGGTCAGGCTCGGGATGTTCGGCGCGCCTTCTTATAAACCATGGACCGGACAAAAAAAACCGGACCGGGGTGCTACCGGGTATAGTCGGCCGTTTTGTCGGGGAGGGTCGACGAGTGCTGCGCAGCGAGGTGACGACACACAGGTTTGCGGGGGCTGGCGCATCGCTGGTCGTCCATGAGTCCGGTAACCGGTGTGGCCCGGATGTCGTGTTGCTGCACGGCGCACAGGATCTCCCACTGTCCTTTGACCCTGTGCTCGAAGCATGTCCCGAGTGGCACGTGTGGCGCCCGGAACTGCGCGGTCACGGGGCAAGTGAGCACCCAGGCAGCTACACGTTGGCGCAGTTTGTGGCGGACCTGCACATCCTGATCGAACGGTTCGTGGACGCACCGGTTGTACTCATCGGTCACTCGCTCGGCGGGCACGTCAGTGCACGGTACGCATCGCTGTTCCCCGAACGGGTTCGGGCGCTCGCATTGCTCGACGGCCTGGGTCCGCCGCGCGGCCCTGATGACCGGCAGGACGAGGGCCGTCGGCGCGAGGCGCGGCGACGCATTGACGAACTGGCCCGCCCCGCGCTCGGGGACGAAGGCGGGAAGGGGCAACGAGCCCCGCTTGCCAGCGTCGAGGTTGCCGCCCGGAAGTTGCTCTCGAATAACCCGGGCCTCGGACTCGCTCGCGCGACGGCCCTCGCAGAAGCGGCGACGGAGCCCTGCGACGATGGGGTCCGATGGCGGTTCGACCAGAGAATCCACAGCCTCTGGACCTCATTTTCCCAGGATGAAAACGAGTCGCACTGGCGCGCCATACGTTGTCCGGTCTTGATGGTCACCGGCGACCGGGCGCTCGAATATTGGACGAAGCGCAGACCGCACCTCTATGATCCCGACCGGTACGAGGCGGAACTGCGACGGCGGGAAGGGCTGTTTGTCCGAGCCGGGAGCCGCGTGATTGCCAACGCAGGGCACATGTTGCACTACGACGCGCCGGGCGCGGTTGCCGAGTGCCTGGATGCATTCGTGGGCGCGGCCCTCCGCGACGCACCCAGCACGAAATAGCCCGCAGAAAAGGAGTCATATGCTGAATCCCGAAGACCGTGACCACCTCGAGCAGGTATACGAAGGCGCTGAGCCGAGAGGGGACGAGGAACGTCTGCTCCGGGAGGTGTACGCCGACCTCAATTCCGGCGCGATTCGCGTGGCCGAGAAGGTTGATGGCGCATGGGTGACGAACGAGTGGGTCAAGAAGGCGGTTCTGCTCAGCTTCCGGTTCTTCGACGCTGAGGTATACAGTGACGGCGTCACCGGCTACTTCGATCGGCTGGCACCCCGGTACCGTGGTTACAGCGCGGAAGACTTCAGGCGCGAAGGCGCCAGGGTCATTCCGGGGGCAGTCGTTCGGGACGGGGCACACATCGCGCCCGATGTCGTGCTGATGCCGTCGTTCGTCAACGTTGGGGCATGGGTCGGCGAAGGGACGATGGTCGACACCTGGGTGACCGTGGGCTCGTGCGCGCAGATCGGGCGGGGTGTCCACTTGTCCGGCGGTGTCGGGATTGGCGGGGGCCTCGAGCCTGCCCAGGCAACGCCGACGATCATCGAGGATGAATGCTTCATCGGGGCGCGGTCCGAGGTGGTTGAGGGTGTGGTTGTTGGCGAGGGGAGCGTACTCGCCATGGGCGTTTTCATCTCCCAGAGTACTCCCATCTATGACCGTTCGACCGGCAAGAGCCACTACGGCAAGGTTCCCCCCGGTTCGGTCGTTGTACCGGGCACGCTGAACCGCGGCGACTATGGCCTGTCAGCGGCGATCATCGTCAAGACGGTCGATGCGCGGACCCGCGCCAAGACCTCGATTACCGAACTGCTGCGAGGCGTCTGATGCTCGGTCTCGACGACCTGAGGGTGGGCCAGGTGATCGATTTCGGACACTGGCAACTCACCGAAGAGGCGGTTACGGCCTTTGCACGGGAGTGGGACCCGCAACCCTTTCACCTGGACCGCGATGCGGCCCGGCGAATTGGGCTGCCCGGCATCTCGGCGTCATCGCTCCACATCTTCGCGGTGTGTACCCGCCTCTTTGCGGACTTCGAACCCGGGTTCAAGACCCTGGCCATGGTGGGTAAAGATCAGCTCCGCTTGCGAAAGCCCGCGCTCGCAACCGATCTGCTTGGTTACTACTCCGAGGTTACCCAGCTGACACCATCACGATCGCGGCCGGACCGTGGCGTCGTCCGCCTGTCCGATACCGTCTCGAACGGTGACGGCGAGACGATCATGACGCAGCAAGTGGATCTCATGCTGCGTCGTTAGCTCGCCCCGATCAGCCGCCCCCGCCACCCGCTTGGGTCAGGGTCGGAACACTGCCGTTGGCCGCTGATGCCGCGTCGCCTTCCATGCGCCGGGTTGGACTCTGCGAATGATCGTGCGACTCATCGAGGCCCCAGAATTCCAGCCAATCCTGCAGCATCAGGTAGAGCGACGGCACGAGGAACATCGTAATGACGGTTGCGAAGATCACGCCAAACGCGAGCGAGATTGCCATCGGGATGAACATGAACGTCTCCGGGTCCTTGTTCGTCATCAACGGAATCAGCCCAACGAACGTCGTGATCGACGTCAGTAGAATTGGCCTGAATCGCTCCACTCCCGCCAGGCTGACCGCCTCGAAGACCGGCACACCCTTGCGGCGTTGCCGATTGATGTAGTCGACGAGCACGAGTGAGGCGTTCACCACCACGCCAGAGAGCGCGATGATGCCGAGCAGGGAAAAGAAGATCAGATTCCAGCCCATGATGTAGTGCCCGACGATCGCGCCGACCGCGCCGAACGGAATCACGCTCATGATCACGAGCGGCTGCATGTAGCTCTTGAGGGGAATGGCCAGCAAAGCGTAGATGATCATCAACGCAATCGGCACGGTTGCGATCAGGCTGGCAGTCGCCTTGTCGCGCTCCTCCTGCTCGCCGCCCTTGGAGTAGGTCACTCCTGGGAAACGCGAGTTCGTACAGCGTGCCTCGCGGTTGCCGAAGCTCGTCCCTTCGTCACAAAGGGCACGCTCGATGCTGGTGAATACTTCTTCGGGGGCGACGATGGACCGGTCGACATCCCCCACGACGTCGACAACCCGCTGCTGGTCGACCCGCTGAATCGTCGAGTACCCCTTGCCCAGTTCGACTCTTGCGACACTGGCAAACGGCACTTCAGTCCCGTCCGCCGTGCGAATGCGCATGTCTTCCAGATTGCCAAGGGACTTCCGCTCGGCTTCCGGGTACCGCACCATGACGCGCACGTCGTCAGTGCCTCTCTGAATGCGCTGCGCCTCTTCGCCGTAGAACGCCTGGCGCACCTGCCGGGCAAGATCGTTCAGGGTCAGGCCCAGCGGCTTGGCTTCGGGCAGGATGTCGAGCTTGATTTCCTGCTTGCCCGCCCGGAACGAGTCGGACAGATCCATCACCCCGGGGTAGCGCCCGAGTTCACCGCGCAGCCAGGCGGCAGCATCCCGGAGCTGTTCGACGTCGCGGCCCTTCAGCTGGATTCGAATCGGGTCGCCCGCGCTGAATGAGTTGGCCGTGTACTGCAGTTCGATGGCGTCCGGAATTGCACCTGCCTTGTCCCGCCAGCGCCGGGCAATTTCCGACGCAGTCAGGTTGGGCCGCATCTCGATGGGCGCAAGGTCTATGACGACCTCGGCGAGGTGGCTGCCGCCGGGAGTCCGGGAAGGTGGTCCGTTGCTGCGCGCGGCGTTGGAGCCGATGGACGCGAGCGTGTGCCGGATGACGCCGTCGTCCTGTGTCAGCCCGAGTTCGCTGTTCAGTTCACGACCCAGTTCGAGCGCGGCATCTTCAATCCGCTTTGCACCGGCTTCGGTCAGTTTCACCGAGACGCCTTCGGGCATGGTCAGCGTTGCGTAGACGCGGTCCCCGTCGACGGCAGGGAAGAACTGGAAGATGACACGGCCGCTCGCGATGAGCGCGATCGACAGGATGAGCACGCCCGTACCGACAGCCCACGTCACCCACCGCCATTCGAGCGATGCAACGAGGGCGCGCTTGTAGACGTTCTGGGCGACCCACTCGAGGGAGCCCGCGAGCATGCCCTGCCATTTGCGCCAGAACTTCACGAGCGCGGAGTGTTCGAGCATGTAGCCGCGCGTCTTTCGATGGGCCAGGTGCGCGGGCAGGATGAGTTGGGATTCGAGAATCGAAAAAACCAGCGAGATCACGACGACCCACCCGATGACCTGGAAGAAAGCGCCCATGCGGCCGTCGACGACGATGATCGGCAGGAAGGCGGCCATGGTCGTCAGGACGCCGAAGATCACCGGTACGGCCACCTCATACGTGCCTGCGACCGCAGCGTCGCGCTGCGTGGGTTCGATGTTCTCGTGCGCGAAGCAGCGCTCACCGACCACGATTGCATCATCGACAATGATCCCGAGCACAAGGATGAACGCGAGTACCGTCAGGGAACTGATGTTGATGCCCGCGAAGGGGAACATCCAGATCGCCCCGAGCATCGCAATCGGAATCCCGGCGGCGACCCACATCGCGACCTTGAAGCGCAGGAACAGCGTGAGGATGAGCAACACGAGCATCAGTCCGTACCAGGCGCTGCTCGTCAGCGCGGTGATCCGGCGCTCCAGAGACACCGACTCGTCGATCCACACGTCGAGCGACAGGCCGGCCGGGATGTCGCCCCTGACCGTTTCGATGTAGTCCTTGACGGCGTTTGCGGAGTTGATGGTGTCCTCTTCGCCGACCCGGTAGACGGTGATCATCACCGCACGTTTGCCGTCGAACTTCGCTTTGAGGTATCCCTCCTGGAACGCGTCACGGACGTTGGCAATTTCGCCGAGCGTCACGTTGCTGCCGTCCATCCGTGTGAGGACGACGATGTCCTCGAATTCGGTCCCGCGATAGGCTTGACCTTTGCTGCGCAGCAGGATCTCACCTGCCTCCGCTTTGATGGACCCGCCCGGCAGGTCGAGGGATGACCTGCGAATTGCGGCTGCAATCGAATCGATCGTCAGGTTGTACTGCCGCAGCGTGTGTTCCCCCACCTCGATGGAGATTTCGTAGGGTCGTGAGTAGTTCACGGACACCTGGGAGACGTCGTCGAGGTCGGAGATATCGTCCCGGATGCGCTCGGCGATCGTCTTCAGCGTGATCTCGTCTGTATTGCCGGAGAGCGCGACCGTGATGGTCTGACCACGGAAGTTCATCATCGAGGTGATCGGTTTTTCCGTCTCGCGCGGGAAGGTCGAGATGGCGTCGACGTTGCCCTTGATGTCGTTCAGCGCGCGCGTGTAGTCGGCATCCATCATCAGTTCGATCTGCACCGAGCACATGCCTTCCATCGAGTTGCTGTTGACGCGATCGATGCCTTCGACACCTTCGATCGCCTCCTCGATACGGACACAGACCGCCTGTTCGACTTCTGCGGGAGCCGCGCCCAGATACGGGACCTGGACCATCACGACGCCGGTTTCGATGTTTGGGAACTCTTCCTTGTGCATCGTCAGCAGGGCGACGCCGCCGCCGGCGATGAAAATCGCCATCAGCAAATTCGCGGCGACGGGGTTGTCGACGAACCAGGCAATGATGCGGTGCATCGCTCAGCTCCTCGGAGTGGGTGCGGCGGAGGTTTCGGCGGTCATCCGTGCCGGTGGCGCCAGGCCCGGATCCAGGTCCTGCGGACCGTCACGGGTCACGGCGACCTTCATGCCGTCGACGACCGTCTGGATTGGCTAAAGGTTCACCATGTCGCCGTCATTCAGGCCACCACTCACGAACACCTGATCACCATCGAAGCGAAAGAGTTCGACCTTCCTGAACCGCATCCTGCTGTCGCCATCCACGATGAGGACTTCGTCCTGGTTGCGAATCGCGGAGCGGGGCAGGGCAACCAAGCCATCGACGTTCCGGCCGCTGATCGCTGCATTCACAAAGAGGCCAATGGGCGGCAGCGGCTGCCCGGTCTGATGGGTGATGCGGGCGACGACGTTGACCATCCGGCTGCGCGAGTCGATTTCGGCCTCGGTGCGTACAACCTTGCCGTTCCACTGATACTCGCGCCCGCCGTACCGGGTAGTAAGGACAACATCCGGCGCAACGTCGGCGGCCAACTCCCCGTACGTGCCGAGCGGGAGATCCAGAAACGCGAGCTGGGCGTCGGCGACCGGCAACCGGACTTCGACCGCGTCGCTGGCATAGATCGACGCAATGGCCTGGCCGCGACTGATGAACTGACCCACGTCGACCTTCTCGGTACGAATCAGGCCGCCGTATGGTGCCCGAATCTCCGTACGCCAGAGATCGCGCTGCGCCTGGGTCAGCGCAATCTCCGCATCGCGCAGGGTGGCCGCGGCAATCCGCTGCGTGCGCAGCGCGGCCTCCAGGTTCGACTGGCTCGTGAGGCTCTTCTTCACGAGTTCTTCGAGGCGCCCGAGTTCGAAGCGCGCGTGTTCGTCTTCCGCGCGACGGCGTTCGACGCTCGCCTGGTTGCGTTCAACCGTGCTGCGGTAGTCGCGGTCATCGAGCTTGAGCAGGATCTCGTTCTTGTCGAATGCACCCCCGGCCACCAGGTTCGGCGACATCCACTGCACGCGTCCCGAGACCTCCGGCACCAGATCGCTCTGCACCCGGGGCTCGACGTTGCCCTGGGAACGCACTTCCATTTGGACCAACTTCCTTGCCACGGTCGTGACACGCACCGCGGTCGCGACCTCGGAGGGTTCGAGCTTTGCTGGTTCCGGAGCGCTCACAACGAGCACGAAGGCGCCAAACCCGGCTCCGACGAGGACCGCCCCTACAATGAGTGCCTTGAAAAACGTCTTCATGAACGGGCCTCCCTGGAGGCAGCGTTGGGGGCTGCATCACGTTCCGCGAGCGCGGCGATCAGCCCTGTCTCTATGAATGCGAAGTGCTCGGTGATGCACCGTGCGGTGCCGTGAGCGTCCCGCCTCGCGATGGCGTCATCGAGATTGAGGAGTTGGGCTCGCGCGGCATCGCGGGTTTGGTCGCTGTCGAGGCTGATCTCACCGATTGCCTGAAACCGCGCAACGAAGTGTGTTTTGAGCCCGTTGCCCACGAGTCGCAGGACGAGGTTCTGGTTCACCTCCGTGAAGTACACCGCAAGCTCCCGCCAGTCGTGCTGGACACCGTCCGGCTGCTCCAGCAGGCTTCTGATCAGCTCGCGCATTGCCGCAATCTGCGCGTCGCTTGCCTGCTCGATGGCCGTGCGCGCTGACATGGCCATCAGTGCGCCGACGACGTGCAGGACCTGGCTCACCAGACGCGGATCCGGGTGGTCGCCCAGCGCGAGCAAATGCCCCAGCACTTCCAGTGTCGCGTCCTCGATTGGCATCACGCGAACGCCGCCCGGGCGAACGTCGGCAAGGCCAACCTGCTCGAGCTTCTTCAGAGCCTCCCGCACGGCGCCTCGGCTGGCGTCGAAGCGTGTTGCGAGATCGCGCTCGGAGGGCAGGCGTTCACCGGGCCGGTACTGCCCGCGCAGGATATCGTCGCGCAGTTCTGCCTCGATCTCCTGGGCCAGGGATCGGTGTGGGTCTGACATGTTGCTCCCGTGTCGCGCGCCCGCACGGAAATGGGGTGACGCGCATTTCACTGTTTGGTCGGACCACTTCAGTCCGGTTCCCGTAGTCTGACCGCTATGGTTAGTCCAATTTGGTCGGACCATTATAGGCGGTGCCCGCGGGGCCGCAAGAGGCGATGCCGACAGACGGTGCACGCTGCATGACGTATTCAGCACCGATTCATCCACAATGGCCTACTGTGGCGCCGGTTCAGGAGGTTTCACGCATGGTTCTGAAATGGGTCTTGTTGGTGGGTTGCGGGCTGGCACTTGGGGGGTGTGTGCAGCACGAACTCATCGTGGACACAAAAGGTGTCGACGAAGCGAAGTACGATGCGGACCTTGCGGACTGCGAGGCCTATGCGTACCGGGTCGATCCCGGCAAGCGTGCCGTGCAGCGCGGCGCGGGGGCGGCAGTGGTGGGTGCCGTTGTGGGCGCCGCGATTGGTGACGGACGGACGGCTGAGCGCATCAGCGGCGCGCTGGGCACGACCGGCGCCGCCAAGGGCATTGGTGAAGCCGAGCGTGAGCGCACCAGGGTGCTCCGCAAGTGCATGCGTGGCCGCGGCTATCGCGTACTGAACTAGCCACGTCGAATCCGCCCTCACGGCCTTGCGGATGCGACTGGCAGGCGGCCAATGGTGGGACGGCGCGGGTGAGGTGTGCGATGCGGAGCATGGGGGCTGCCGCTTGCTGTTCCGGATCGGGTCTGACCGCTGCGTGCGTTGATCCGCGTGCGACGCGGGACGGACCGGGCCGTCGCGGCGACTGGGCTCATGCCGCCGGCCGGACGCGAAATATGGCGGTGTGGCGCAGGCGCGCGAGTTCAACGCGGTTTTCACAGTCCCACAACGATCCGTCGTTGACGATGTAGTGATGGCCTTTGCGCTCGTACACTTCGATACATTGTCCGGTCATTGAAAGTGCCCGGCCGGCATGCCCCTGGGCCAGGTGTTGAATCTGGCTGCGCGCGTGAATCGCCGGGCCGTAGCGGTACGTCTTGCGCAGGAGCCCAATCATCTGACCCGCGATCCAGGAGGGATGCAGGCACGCTTCAGATGCATAGCGCGCTGGAGTCGGGCCGTCCGGGTAGAGGAGGAAACTGCCGGCCTCGTCGCGGCTGAGCGTCAGCGCGACCGGCGGGAGGGGTTGGCCGACCGGCGCCTTCGCGAGCGTCAGTTCAATGCGGTCGCCGTCGTCGGCAGTCTCACCTGGGTCGTAAGGCGTCCGGGTCAGCTGGTCCAGCCAGGGCGCCGTCCCCACACCTGCCGCTCCCCACAGGCATACCTCACCGGAGTCTGCCTTGCGCGACTCGAAGGTGATGCCGTCGATGTGCACCTCCATCGCGTCGCCGTGATAGACGGGACGGTGGAAGTGCACGTCGGCCCAACCGTCATGCAGCCATCGCCCGCCAATCGCCTCGACAAACGCGTCCGACGTCCAGCCGTAGACGTGAATCCCGCCGACCAGCGCCCCCTCGAACCCGTAGGCCTTGCCGCCATCTGTCGAATGGATCGGGTTGTCGGGGCGCGGTGCATCCGGGTTCTGCATGAATGCCGTAAATCGATGAAGCATTGAGTGCCCCGTTTGCGAAAGCTCCATGATGCCACGCGGGTGCTGGCCGGGTGGACGGTGGAACCCTTGGGTCGTCCCTCTCGCATCGGCTAAAGTGTGGCGTCTCGTCTGGAGCGGCCATCATGGACACATACGCGATTGCGGACGAAGTCCGCCGCGAGGGTTACGCGGTGATCGAACGGCTCCTGTCTGCCGACGAAGTGCAGGCAATCCGCAGCGCACTCAGCCCTTGGCTGAAGTGCGAGAAGATGGGGCGCAACGACTTCGAAGGATTCCGCACCGAGCGGGTCTACGCACTCCTGGCGAAAGATCCTGAATTCGCGCGGATCGTCGAGCATCCTGACGTCCTGGAGGTGCTGGACGAACTGTTGCTGCCCGCCTACCTGCTGTCGGCAAATCTCGCAATCAACGTCCATCCGGGCGAGACGCCTCAGGGATTCCATCGGGACAACGACGGCGGCCCGTTTGCGGACACAAGCAGGATTCACGGTGTCAGCACGATCTGGGCATTCGACGACTTCACTGCTGACAACGGAGCGACAGAGATCCTCCCCGGGAGCCATCTCTGGACGGACGAACGCCCGGTCGACGGAGACCCACGGGCGATTCCCGTGACAATGCCGGCCGGGTCCGTGCTGATCTTCACCGGTGCCGTCTACCACCGCGGGGGTGCCAATCGGTCGGACAGTACCCGCCTTGCCATCACGCCCCAGTACTGTCAGTCCTGGATGCGTCAGCTGGAAAACATGGTTCTGGCCGTGCCGCCGGAGCGCGCTGCGTGGTACTCGCCGCGCCTGCAGGCGTTGCTCGGCTACAGCGTGCGGGACCCGGGATTCATGGGCTACGTCGATGGGCTGCACCCCAAGCGATTGATCGACCCCGGATACGTTGGCCGCAAAGCCCGCGGCGAGCGATCCTGACGCGAGGGCCTGCTGAAGGTCCGGATGTGCCCGGGAAGAAGGCTCACTTGATGAGGACGGTATGGCGATCGAACTGAATTTCACCGAGACGACGGCACGTGGCGCGGTGACGCATCGCGAGTTCATCGTGACCCGTGACGGGTTGCCGGTCCCCGGGGTGCTGTGGGAGAGCGACAGCACCGCACCGGGCGCGCCTATGGTGCTCTTTGGACACGGGGCTTCAGGCGACCGGCACCAGGCTCCCATCCCGCGTATCGCGGGCGCGCTGGCGCGCAGGGGGATCTTCGGGCTCGCGATCGACGGCCCGGTGCATGGCCTGCGCAAGGTTGGTGACGGCGGACGCGGTGCGTTCGGTGAGGTGACGCGCAGCGAGTCGATGGTGGACGAGATTCTTGCCGACTGGCGGGCCGCGCTCGGTGCGATGCAGAGTCTCCCCGAAGTGGGAACGGGCAAGCTCGGCTACTTTGGCCTGTCGATGGGCACGATCCTCGGAACACCGGTTGTGGCCGCGATGGACATGAGCGTGGCTGTGCTTGGCCTCATGGGTACGATCAGTCCCACGGAACGCTACGGTGAGCAGTTGAGGGACGCCGCGTCCCGCATTCACTGCCCCCTGTTCTTCATCATGCAGCTCGAGGATGAACTGTTCGCGCGGGATCGATGCCTCGATCTGTTCGACCGAATTGCTTCCAGGGACAAGCGCCTGCACGCAAACCCGGGCCTGCATCCCGAGGTTCCGGTTGAGGAAGTCGACTTTGCGACGGAGTTTCTCGCGGGCCGTTTGCTGGGGGAGGCTTCCGGGAGGGTGACCAGCCCGATCGCGGAGTAGGCGAGCCGGGCCGTGGGACTGCCCACAACGCGTCAGGAAAGGTCAGATCGGGTCGATCCCCCGAGCCTCGAACAACCTTCGGCTTGGCCCGAACAGATAGTCGATTGGCTGATCGGTGTACGTGGCGTTGGCATCGAAGTCGCCGGCCTCCAATACGACATCACAGCCTGTCTGGAACGCGACCCGGTTGCTGGCAGACCAGGGCGCGGAGTGAATCAGCGCAATCATCTGCCGAGGCTTCTCTGTCGCGTTGGGAACCCCCCGATGCCAGATGCGCCCGTCGCGCAGCAGCACGTCGCCCTTCTCTGACACGCCCCGTTCCGGGGGACGTTCCGTGCGCCGCCGCGCTTCTGCCTCGGGGCTGACGGGTTTGGCGTGCCGGACCACGCGATGTGTCCCGGGCCAGAGTTCGATTGCTCCGTTCTGTACTGTACAGTCGTCCGGCGGCACATTCACGACGATTTGCCAGGCTGGTGTGGGCGTGTCCCAGTCGGGGAAGAGATGCCCGGTGTCCATGTGCAGGCCCTGTACCGAACTGCCCGGGCAGTTGGTGTTGCCATTGTAGAAGGTCAGCTTTGGGCGTGACCCCAGGGCGGCATCGGTCACCTGCGCAACGATCGGGTTCGCGGCCACGCTTGGGAGGACAAAGTCACGCGTCGGTGGCGGCCCTTGCTGGAGATGTCCCCGAGCGCGGGGGTTTCCACCGTTGCGTTCGACGAATGCCAGCAGTTGCCGGGTGTCAGCCGCCATGCGCTCCCCGAGTCGATCGAGCTCGTCGTGATGCGCGATCTGCCGCAGCAGGACAAGCCCGTCTTCAATGAGTGCCCGCTTCGCGGCGTCTAAATGGAGAGGAGCGAGGCGCCCGGCAGCGCGCTCGCGGGGCGACGGTTCGATGATCTGCATCAGGCTGGCGTGTGCCTGCGCAGAAACTCGCGCACCGTCGTGACCGTGCCTTCGATCTCATCCGGCGCTTTCCAGTGTTCGATCAACGTTGCGTTGGGCGCGAGATCGGCCACTTCGCGGGACGTGGACTGGGGGTGATACAGATCGTCGCCCATCAGGACGAGCATGGGAGTGGGGCACGCTGCCACGAAGTCCCGGTCCACGGAGAGAATGAACTCGTGGTCGTACATGTTGCTGCGGAACGCCAGGAGCACTGCCGGGTCGATGTCGTCCCTCGACTCGGCGAGTGGCGTCGCCCAGGAGTCGAACATGTCGTAAAACGCGTCCCGGTTGTTGTCCGTGCCGATGGTCTGTTGGAGCACAGCGGACGCCACGCGATCGGGTGCGGCCTGGATTGCGCCCAGGCAGTAGGGACCCCCGATACACCCGCCAATCACGTGGAACTGTTCGAGCCCCAAGTGGTCCATCAGCGCCAGATGATCGGCCGTGTAAGTGGCCCAGCCATCGTCGGCCGTGACGGGTGCCGTCGACGCTCCGGCGTTGCGCTGGTCCATCGCAACGACGCTGAACCGGGAGGAGAGTTCGGCAACCGGGTTCCACTCGGCAGATTCCCAGAAACTCATGGCCGAGCGCATCCCGCCGGGTGCGAACAACAGCACGGGGAAACCCGAGCCGGCAACCTCGTAGGCGATCGTCGCGCCGGTGGACAGTTCTGCTGAAGGCATTCCGTTTCTCCCTGTTCAATCGACGGTATTGATGACGTTCCCGAGCGTCTTGAAGACGTGGCGAATCTGCTCTTCGTTGATGACGAGGGGAGGGGCTATCGCGATGATGTCGGCAGACATCCTGACCATCAGATCTTCGTCAAAGAAGCACTTGTTCAGTACCTCCATCCCGCGCCTCCCCGGTGCCTCTGCGTCAGGCGCAAGTTCGACCGCGGCCATGAACCCGTAGTTGCGTATGTCGATGACGTTGCGGCAGTTTGTGAGTTCGTGCGCGCAGTCTTCGAAGGTGTCCCGCAACGAGCGCACGTTGTCGAATACCGCCTCGTCGCGATACACGTCGAGGGTCGCCATGGCAGCGGCCGCAGCGAGCGGATGGCCCGAGTAGGTATAGCCGTGGAAGAGTTCGATCTGATCGGGTCCCGACACGATGCTGTCGTGAATCTGTCCGGACGCAATGGCGGCACCCATGGGTACGGCCCCGTTGGTGACGCCTTTCGCAATTGTCATGATGTCGGGGACGACGTCGAACTCGTATCCGGCGAACGTGCTGCCGAGTCGTCCGAAGCCGGTGATGACTTCATCAAAAATCAGGAGCAGGCCGTGTTTGTCGCAGTTGTCGCGCAGACGGCGGAGGTAGTTCCTGGGCGGAATGATGACGCCGGCCGATCCGGGCACCGGTTCGACCACGACGGCGGCAATGTTCTCCGCTCCATGTTCCGCAACGATCGAGTCCAGCGCGTCCGCGAGTTCGGCGCCCTGATCGGGCAGGCCTCTCGAAAACCGCATGTCGGGGCGCATCGTGTGCGGCAGGTGAACCGCCGGAACTCCCTTGCCGAACTGCTTCTTGTTGTTGGGCATGCCGCCCACGGACATCCCGCCAAAGCCCGTTCCGTGGTATCCCTTCTCGCGTCCGACGAACAGACCACGCGCTTCGCCGCGGCTGTGGTGGTAGGCGAGCGCAAGCTTCATCGCCGTGTCGATCGCCTCCGAACCCGAGTTGGTGAAGAACACGTGGTTGAGGTCGCCGGGGGTCAACTCCGCAAGGCGTTCCGCCAACTCGAACGCGAGCGGGTGTCCCATCTGGTAGGACGGCGCGTAGTCCATCTCGGCGGCCTGCCGCGCGATCGCGCCCGCGATTTCCTTGCGGCCGTGGCCCGCGTTGCAGCACCAGAGTCCGGAAGTGGCGTCCAGTACGCGCCGGCCGTCCGGCGTGACGTAGTACATCCCTTCTGCCGAAGCGAGCATCCGGGGGTTGTTCTTGAACTGCCGGTTTGCCGTGAACGGCATCCAGTAGGCATCAAGGTTCGCGTTCATGGAAATGTCCCAGGTAAGCGCGTGGAGGTCAGTCCGCCGCGGGTGGATCGATGAACAGGCTGGTCCGGCCACCGTCGACCACGAGGTCATGGGAGTTGACGAAGCGGCCATCGTCGCTTGCAAGGTACAGCGCCGCGTTGGCGATGTCTTCAGCCAGACCGCTCTTGCCCATCGGCGTGGCGCGGGCGAGATTGGCCTGCAGTTTGCGCATGAGCGCTGCGTTGTGGTCGTCGGTCAGCGTGTTGGCGCGCGCAGAGCCGCCCCAGAAGATCGGAGTCGCGATGGCGCCGGGTGAAATGGTGTTGCAGCGGATGCCGTCCGGTCCGAGCCGGACCCCGGCAAGCTTGGTGTAGTGCGTCACGGCGGCCTTCGCGGCGGAGTAGAGCAGATCACCCTGCGCATCGCGAATTGCCGCGATGGACGAGTTGTTGATGATCGCGCCGCCGCCCGCTTTGCGCAGCAGCGGGATGGCATAGCGCATTCCGAGAACAACACTCTCGAACAACAACTGCATTGCATAGCGGATCGCGTCGGACGTGACTTCGTCGACCGGACCGTTGGTCGGCCCGCCTGCGTTGTTGAACAGCACGTCGAGCTTGCCGTGGTCGGCTTCGACGGTTTCGAAAATGCGCCGGATGTCT
This sequence comes from Gammaproteobacteria bacterium, assembly GCA_002728675.1. Lineage (GTDB taxonomy): Bacteria > Pseudomonadota > Gammaproteobacteria > Pseudomonadales > Azotimanducaceae. The sequence goes on along the minus strand of PBVL01000197.1, from coordinate 7,827 downwards.
TCCTCAATCATCACGTCGCCTTCGATGAACCGTGCCGCGCTGCCGAGTCGCTCGGCCAGTGCGGCGCCCTTGTCCGCGGAGCGCCCCGTGAATACCACGGTAGCCCCCTCTGCCACGAACAGCTCGGCGGTCGCTTCGCCAATTCCACTTGTCCCTCCGGTGATGACGGCGATCTTGCCGGCCAGCCTGTCTGCCATTCGTGTCTCCCTGCTTGTCGTTTGGTGCCGGGAGTCTATCCCGCGCACGTGGGGCCAGGCGAATTGCGCGTGGTGCCGCGTGGTTGCGCGCGTTAAACTCCGCGCCGTTTTACCGTGCAAGCAAGATCTTCGACGTGAATCCTCTCGGTGTCCTCTATCGTTTGTACGAGCTGTTTCTCTGGAGGCAGATCAAGACCGGCCCGAACCCGCACCACATTGGTCTGATCCTGGACGGTAACCGCCGCTTTGCGCTCGAGCAGGGCCTCAAGAGCCACGAAGGACATTCCGCCGGTTCGGACACGCTGGAAGACTTTTTGGAATGGTGCTGGCGCCTCGACGTTCGCATCATCACGCTGTTCGCCTTCTCGACGGAGAATTTCAATCGGGGGGATGACGAGGTCGCCTACCTGATGGACCTGATCCAGAGCCGGCTCGTGAAGCTGCGCGAGGACCCGGTCATCAAGGAGCAGCAGGTCAAGGTCAGGGTCATCGGGCGTCGCGAGAATCTGAGCGACGAGATGAATCGCGAGATTGATCTGATCGAAGAGAAGACGCGCGACTATTCGCGGTTCCAGCTCAATATCGCGCTGTCGTACGGGGGTCGCGCGGAGATCATCGACGCGGTGAAACGCATCGCCGGCGAACTGCTGGAGCAGCGCCTGTCGATCGAAGACGTCAACGAAGAGCTGATGTCGCAATACCTCTACACGGAAGGGATTCCCGACCCCGATCTCATCATCCGGACATCGGGTGAAGAGCGTCTGTCAGGCTTCCTGCTCTGGCAGAGCGCGTACTCCGAGCTCTATTTCACGCAGGTGTACTGGCCCGCGTTCCGCAGGATTGACTTCTGGCGGGCGATCCGGACCTATCAGCAGCGCGAGCGCCGCTACGGGCGCTAGCTGGAAGACCCGCTGACGGGATCTGGCTCCTCCCACCACGGATAGAACGGAGGCATTTTGCTGGGCTTGCCCTGAAAGTCGGCGTCGCGCTTGTCCAGAAAGGCCGCGACACCTTCCTTGCCGTCACCGACGCTCGTGTAGAACATCGCCAGCGAATCGACGCGATGCGCCTCGATTGGATGAGCTGCGGCCGAATTCCGATACATCATCTGACGGGTCAGCGCTGTCGCGACGGGAGAGGCGGCCGCGATCTTCGCGGCGAGCGCACGGGCCTCGTTCATCAGTTCATCGGCCGGATAGGGTCCCTTCACCAGTCCGCCTGCCGCGGCTTCTTCAGGCTTCAGGATTTCGCCGCTGTACGTCCACTCGAGGGCAGTCGACATTCCGACGATGCGCGGCAGAAACCAGGTTGAGCAGGCCTCGGGTACGATTCCCAGTCGCTTGAAGACGAAGCCGATGCGGGCGTGTTCGGACGCGAGTCGGATATCCGCCGCGAGGGTCATGGTGGCGCCGATACCGACTGCCGCACCGTTGATTGCGGCAATGACCGGCTTCTTGCAGTTGAAGATCGCGAGGGTGACCCGCCCGCCGAGATCGCGCACGCCTGCGAGGATCGACTCTTCGTCCAGACGCTCCGTCAGGTCGGCGACCGTTGGCTCGAGCGCCTCGTTCAATCCAAAGACGTTCCCGTCCCCGCGCAGGTCCATGCCCGCGCAGAAGGCACGCCCGTCACCCGTGACGATAATAGCCCGGACCTCATCGTCTTCGCTCGCCGCGTTGAACGCCGCGATGAGTTCGTGCGCCATCTCGACCGTGAAGGCGTTGAGAAAGTCCGGACGGGCGAGGGTGAGCGTGAGGATGCGGCCCTTCAGCGTCCAGGTGAGGGTATTGAACTTCATGGCTTCTCCGGCCGGGTTTGTGGTTGGGCGCCGGGAGCGTAGCAGATGGCGCAGCTCTTCTCGTCCGTCCGATTGCTCGATTGAACCACTGTGCGAACCGGGTCAAACTGCCGGCCGGATCGCGGCAGGCGCACAGTACATGGTGGAAGAAACCAACGAGACCCCACCGGCAGAGGCCGGGAAGCCCGCCGCCGGCAAAGGTCCCGCTTCGCTTGCGCTGCGGGTCGTCAGCTGGCTGCTCGCGGCCGGTTGCTTCTACCTTGTCTTCGGTCGCGTCGAGGCCGCCGCCGCGCGGGAATCCCTCACGGTCTTCGGATATCTGGCGCGATTCTTCGGTGATGCAAACTGGCTGCTGTGGCTGGCGGTGATGGCACCGTACTCGGTGTTTTTCTTCCTTGTGGACTCTCACGCAACCTGGCGGGTCGTGGGCTGGTACAACGCGCCCGACCTGAAGTTCACGCGTATGCTGCCAATTCGCGCAAGCGCCTACATCCTTTCGCTGGTGAACGAACAGGTTGGTAAAGGGGCGATGACGCTGTATCTGCTGAGACGCCACAAAGTTCCTGGCTGGCAGGCGCTCTCGAGCATGATCTTTCTCGGGATGATCGAGATTTATCAGTTACTGATGTTCTCGGCGGTTGGCGTGCTGATCTACTACGAACTCGTGGAGCAGGCATCGTCACAGCTGCCGCTGCCGCAGATCATGTTGAGTGTGTTCGCGGTGGCACTTTGCTACTTCCCCATCCACTACCTGTATTTTCGCGGGCACATCGGCAAGGGTTTTGGGCTGCGTGATCAACAGATTCTGGTGGCGTTTCGCAACGCGGCGTTGCTCGACTACGTCAAGGTTGTGCTCTTCAAGGCGCCGAATCTCATCGGTGCGGTCATCGTTTACACAGTTGCGCTGGATCTCTTCAACGTCGTTGTGAGTTTCGGGCAGATGCTGGCGTTCCTGCCGGTCATCTTTCTCGCGGCTGCATTACCGCTGCCGTTCCACGCGGGCGCGCTGCTGTTGTGGACAGTGCTGTTCCCGGACTACCCCGAAGTGGGCGCCTTCAGTCTCGTGATGCACACGTTTTTCGTCAGTTTCAACGCGCTGATCGGAATCGTGTTTCTACCGACGGCAAACCGCGAACTCATCGTCGAGAGTTGAGTCGCTTGCCGGGCAGGTGCAGGTAGGCCCAAAGCCGGTCGGCCATCGACACGGCAGTTGTTCCAACCAGCAGCCAGCCGCACCAGCCGAACACCACGTCCGGGAGCAGAGGCAAGCCGAGCGCGCGCTGGTAGAGCGGGAAGCCGGCGAGCACGAAATAGGCGATGCCGTTGCTGCGCCCGATTCGACTCGCTCTGAGGGGTGCGCCCGCAAGCGCGTCCGAATCCAGGACGTACTGCACGAACGACGCGGGGACGAGCAGCACGAGCAGCCATGGCGTCACGTCCAGCCAGGCGAACGCACCCAACTGAACAGTCACGAACAAGGCGTCAGACGCGTGGTCGAACAGGCCTCCGAGCGATGTGACCTGTCTGGTGCTTCGGGCCAGCCATCCATCCGCCAGGTCGGTCGCGATTGCCGCCGCAAACAGAAGCCCGGCGACGATCCAGTGCGCGTTGCTGATTGCCCAGGCGCAGGGCAACGCCATGACGACTCGGGACAGGCTCAGCGCATTCGGGAGGGAGTAGAGCATGTGTGGACCGCGGGATTTGCGACATCATATGCCGTCCGCTGCTGCGTCACAGCCTGCACGAACGGGCGGGGCCTCCTGTTTCTTTCGCCCGCGGCACTCCGGGATGAGCGCTTCTGCTGGCCGGCGCTCAGGGTGGTGCCTATACTGCGCGACTTCTGCAGGGGATGGACGATGCGGGTCGCGGTCACTGGTGCGAACGGCCATCTGGGTCGACGGCTGCTCAACCGATTGGCGGCGGCAGGTCACGCGCCGATTGCCATCGTGCGCTCGGAATCTGCCGCCGGACAGGTGAGGAGTGCAGCATCCGAGGCAGCGGTGCACGTGACTTCCTACGCGGATACGGACGGGCTCGCTCAGGCTCTCGCGGGCGCCGACGCGGCTGTGCATCTCGTCGGCATCATTCGGGAGATGCCTGGAACGAGCTTCGAAGACGCGCACGTGGCGGCAACGCAAGCACTGCTGTCTGCGGCACGCACGGCCGATCTGCGACACATCATCTACTACAGTCTGCTTGGCGCGGACGCCCGCTCGCGGAATCGGTGTCTTGCGACGCGGGGCGTTGCTGAGGACCTGTTCATCCAATCGGGTATCGACACCACCGTCTTCCGCGTTGGCATGGTCCTTGGCGAAGGTGACTACGCGACTGCGTCGCTTGCGGTGCGTGCCGTGCGTTCGGTCAACTTTGCCTGGCGGGCCGGCAGTCTGGAGCAGCCGATTGATGCGGCAGACCTGATCGAGGCGACGATCCATCGACTTGAATCCCCCTTGCCCGGCGTCCATGACATCGCGGGCCCCGAGTCCATGCCCAGGGCTGAGTTGATCCGGCGGGTTGCCCGGCTGCGTGGCCGATCGACGCGGGTGGTGTCCCTGCCGATCGGGGTCGCGCTCGGGATTGCGGACCTGCTGGGATGGCTGATGGCGTCGCCGCCGGTGTCGCGCGCCATGCTCGAAGTGCTCGACCACGACGACCAGGTGGACGTCGCGCGGGTTGAGCAGGCGATGGGGATCACGCTCACGCCCATCGCTGACACGCTCGAGCGCGTGATCTGACCGTAACGACCGTTTGCAACCCCCAAGTCCGTCCAGGTTGGCCGGTATCCGACTTCAGCCCAGCGTGTTGCCCGCAGCGCGACGCTGCGCCGCGTCGCCATCATCCGTGGGGTCCTCGGTCACGCCAACGAGAGTCTTGCCGAAATTGCGACCGCCGAGCATGGCGCTGAACGCCTCCGGCGCCCGTTCCAGCCCCTGCCACAGGTCTTCCCGGTAGCGAATCTCACCAGCGCGGACCCAGTCGCCCATGCGCGCGAGGAACTCGTCCTGGTGGGAATCCACATAGTTGCCAACGAAGAGGTTGTGGACACCCATGTCCAGGCGCTTGAACGTCGCCGCGCCTGCCGCCCGCCAGGCCGCACCGGCGTCGCCGCCGTCGGTGTTGCCGTACTGGGAGATCATGCCGCAGAGGGAGATCCGTGCGCCCTGGCGGAAATGGGGGAGCACCGCTTCGAAGACGGCGCCGCCGACGTTTTCGAAGTACACGTCGATGCCGTCGGGGCACGCCCGCCGAAGCTCGCCTGTCAGGTCAGGCGATTGGTGCGAGACACAGGCGTCGAAACCGAGGTCGTCCCGGACGTAGGTGCATTTGTGTTCCGCGCCCGCGATGCCCACGACACGGCATCCCAGCAGCCGCGCCATCTGCCCAACCACCTGCCCCACGCCGCCCGAGGCGGCCGACACGACAACCGTCTCGCCAGCCTGTGGCGCGCACTGCACGACGAGCCCCGCGTAGGCTGTCAGTCCCAGCATCCCCAGTACACCGAGCGCGGTCGAAAGCGGCGCTTGTGCCGGGTCGAGGGTGCGCGGGTACATGTAGTTGAAACAGCCGATCCCGTCCCCAACGAGGCCGAAGGTCTGCCAGCCGTTCGTGTGGAAAATGAAATCACCTTCAGCGAACCGATCGGAACGTGAGGCAACCACCTGCGAGACGGTGCGGCCGTGACAGACCTCGCCCGGCTGTTCTGTGCCGCTGCGTCGGCGCCCCCACTGGTAGGGATCAAGTGAAAGATAGAGCGTTCGCGCGAGTGCCTGGCCGGATCCCGGATCCGCCGCCGGGGCTGTGTTGAAGTCGAAATCACCGTCAGTCGGCCATCCTGAGGGTGGTGTGCGGGCCAGGCGCCAGTGCGGGTTGTCGGTGGTCATGGTGTGCTGCTCCTGTCTGCGCTCATTCGGTGCGGTAGCCGCGTCCCGCGTAGTCGAAGCCGTGCAGTGCACGGTTTGCGGGGGACTGAAGGTGGACGTTGTTGTGATACGAGCGGATTTCGGCAATGCGCCCCTCGCGGAACCGGAACCACTCCGTGCCCCGGAGTACCTCGGAGCTGTCAGCCCCGGGCGGCTGCCAGCGCATGCTCCACTCGATCACCGCTTCCGGTTCGTCGACGAGCCAGTGATCGACGGCCCAGTTGGCTGCCGTACGGGGCCCGACCTTGGCCCAGTAGTTCGCGAGTCCCTCCGCTCCGCTGACCGGCGCGTGATCGACAAAATAGTGAACGACGTCAGTCGTGAACGTCGCGACCATTTTGGCGACGTCCGCAGTGTTGCAGCCGTCGTAGTAGGTCTCGATGACCCGGATGTAGGGGTGTTCTGGGCGATCTGCCATCGGGAATGGCCGGTTGCTGGAGAGCGGCAATGGTACTCCCAACCGCAGCCGCGCTGGTTATTCCGGGCGCTGTCCTGGCGTGCGGCTGATGGGATCGCGCCTGAGCGGTTCATCGGTGAACGCCAGCACGACGACCCCGAGCAGACCCGCGGCCACGGCGAAGTGGAAGGCGCTGGCGAGCGTGAAGGCGCTTGCCGCCGCGCCGAAGAGCATGGGCCCCGCCAGAGATCCCGAATCCCCCATCAGTCGCCAGACGCCCAGGAATTCTCCCCGCTCGCCTTCGGGCGCGAGATCCGCGCCAAAGGTCGCATTGATGCCGCTGCCGAGGCCGTTGCCGAGGCCGGTGATGAGCGCCGCGATCAGCAAGCCCGTCATGCTCGTCGTGAAGCTTGCGGCGAGCAGCCCCACGGCAAGCAGCACCATGCAACAGAACGCCGAGTATTTGCGTCCGTGGGTATCCATCAGGTAGCCCGCCGCCGGGAACAGGAGCGTGTCCGCCGCCGCGGCTGCTCCCATCACGAACCCGATGTTGGCAACTGACAGCCCCATTGCCTCGCCCCAGAGTGGAATCAGCAACGTGCGTGCAGAGCGCAGGATCGTCAGCAGCAGCATCGCGAGACCCGCGGTCGCGAAGACCCGGTGGTGCGCCGACACAATGTGCGGGATGACACGAATCAGCGACGGGGATTCCGCGTGGTGCCCGCGCTGGTTGCCTTTCACGCCCCGAATGACGAGTAGCAGGGAGACGCCCGCAAGGACTGCAACGACGATGAACACGGCCTGGAACCCGGCGCCGGTGGCAATGAGCCCCGCACCCACCGGGCCAACCAGGTTGCCGATCCGCTGGATTCCCCCGAGGGCCGCGATCGCTCTGCCGCGTTGCGACGGGGCGACACCCTCACTGATATGTGTCAGACGCCCGATCAGCCAGGCGGACATCGATCCGCCCAGTACGAATGCCGCGACGGCGAGCATTGCAGGGCTGTCGGCGGCCGCGGCGAAGAGACTTGCGCACGCCATCAGCGTGACCCCAATCAGCATGGTGGCCTTGTCGCCGAGGCGGGAAGCCGCAACACCGGCGGGCACGTCGAGGATCATGTTGCCGAGGCCGCGCATCGCGAACACCAGCGCCGTGATTGCCGCGCTGCTGCCAAGCTCCAGCGCGAAGAGCGGCAGGGGAAGCAGGACGCTGCCCTGGCAGACGGACATGAGAAAGGAGGGCAGGTAGACCGACGCGGCAAGGCTCCGGTACATCTCCCAACTGCTGGGCGTTGAATCGTTCAAGAGTCGGTGTCGGGCATCGCTCGGCCCCGCGGCGGCCGCCGATCTTAAACCGGGCGTCAAAATCCGTTCAAACCGATGGGCGTCGCGAACCGCTGTGGACAAAGCGACGGGAAACCGCCGAAGTTATCCGTCATGCGGACCGTCAATGAGAGAATCTGCCTCCGACCGCCAGTTGTTCGGCACTGGACGGGGGCGTGGTATGCCGTGGTT
>PBVL01000196.1 GCA_002728675.1 Gammaproteobacteria bacterium | reverse complement strand
GTTCCTGGCGCACGATCGCCGTAACCCCTCGTCGATCGTGTGTTCCGTGGGTGCGGCCCGCGAGAACGCGCGAACCGTGCGGGACACCATGCCTCGGATCACGTTCGAGATCGTCAACGACCTCTACCTTTATGCGCGGAGCGAACTCGGGGCGGGCTCGAGGGCGAGACGCCAGGACGCGCTCACCGGGGTGACGCAGCGTGTCCAGCAACTGGAAGGCTTCCTGTCCGCGAACATGGTGCATGACGACAAGTGGAGCTGCCTGCGGTCAGGGAGCGACGTTGAACGTGCCGACATGATGACGCGGATCGTCGACGTACGATCGGTCGACCTGCTGCCGAATCTCGAGCTGGCGCCATTCCAGGACATTCAGTGGCGTTCGGTGCTGCGCTCGCTCTATGCCATGCAGGGCTACCAGACCGCCGTGCAGGAGCCGATTGACCGGGAACCCGTCCTCGAGTTTCTTTTCACAAGCCCGACCTTACCCCGCGCATACCGTAGGTGCCTCGAACACATTCGTGGCTGTCTGCGAACGTTGCCGCGAAACGCCGCGCCTCTGCGGACCTGCAACCGGATGCTCCGCCAGCTTCGCCAATACGACTTCAGCGTGTTGGAGGGGGCTGCGCTCCACGAGTCTGTCGACCAGCGGCAGATTGACCTCGCGACCCTGCATGCCGAGATCATACGGACCTACTTTCAGTTTCGCCCCCGCGTCGCACGGCAGAAACGGTCATCTCGCCGGGCGTGACGAGAGTAACTGTTCGGTCCTGTCGATTCTGTTCGGTGCAGCCGAACGCGTTGTGAATGGGCTGAACGGCGGCTGCATGACTAGCCGCTGCGGGTCGGGATGGCTTGCGTCTCGGGGCGCGGGTTGTTGGCCCAGTGCCCGGCGGGGTCTTCACCGCGACAGACGATGGAGTGCTGGTTCCAGCCGAGATGCGCGGTGACACCGGGCGCGAGAAAGCGCATCGCGAGCCCGCAGCGGCGGCGCCGCGACATGTTCCGCCCTGAGCCGTGCAGGGTCCAGTCCGAGTGCAGCGACATCTCCCCCGCGGCGAGCTCCAGGGTAACCGGAGCGCCGTAGTCAGACGGGTTTGGCACGGTCTGATTGAGGACGTTGTGCTCTGAATCTGACGAGTCCGCGAAGGCGACCTGGCCACCTTTGTGGGAACCCGGTACAACCTGCAGCGCGGCGTTGTCGGCGTCCGAGTCGTCGATCGCGAGCCAGGCAGACACGACCCGACTCGGGCTGATTGGCCAGTAGGAGGCGTCCTGGTGCCAACTGACCTGCATGCCATCGCCAGGCAGCTTGGCGAAAAAGTGACTGTGGCGAAGGATGATCGTCTCGCCGATCAGATCCGCAATGATGTCCAGGATGCGACTGTGCGTGACGAGGTCGTAGATGTCCGGGCAGTATTTGTGCCAGTTCGTGAGATCGTAGTTGCCCCAGCCGGCCGCCATGGCGCGCGGCAGCAGGTCGTCGAAGTACTCCCTGAACGGCTGGACCTCGGCCTCGGTGAAGACCCGCAGCGGACTGAGGTAACCGTACTGGTTGTAGTGGTCGATCTGCTCGTGAGTGAGGATTCGCGGCGCTTCAACCCCGAGCGGGAAGAAGCGCAGCGTGCGCGAGAGTTCCGGGTAGGCGTCGGTGTGTAGGTCGGTCACGCGGCCGTGCCTGTTACTCGTAGGACTCGAGCAGTGACTGGTAGGCCGCAACATGCAGGTCGCGCCGCAGCGCCCAGGGGGAACCCAAGAGCTGAATCATGCTGACGACAACCAATTCCTCGACCGGGTCGACCCAGAACACGGTGCCCGCCATTCCACCCCAGCTGAACTCGCCGGCACTGCCGATCACGCCGCCTGTCACAGCGCCAGTACGCAGCCCGAAGCCCAGGCCGAAGCCGAAACCGCGTTCGTTCTGACCGGCGAGCGGGTTCTCGCCGGAGCCGACGCTCGTCACACTCGCGGGCAGGTGGTTGCGGGTCATGTAGTTCACCGTCTTCGGTGACAGGATTCGCTGTTTGTTGTAGGCGCCTCCCGCGCGCATCGCCTCGGCGAATTTCATGTAGTCCATGGCCGTCGACACCAGCCCGCCGCCACCGGAATAGAGAGTCACGTTGTAATAGTCGCTCATCGCCACCCCGGGTTCGGACTGCGCGAACGGAATGAGTTTGCTCGCCTGGCGGTTCCAAAAATGGTTGGCCAGGAAGCGGTCACGTTTTGCTTCCGGTACGGCGAAGAACGTGTCGTCCATCCCGAGCGGCGCGAAAATGTGCTCTTCGAGGTACTCATCGAACGGCTGACCGCTGATGCGCTGCACGACCAGTCCGGTGACGTCCACTGCAACCGAGTAGTGCCAGCGGGACCCGGGTTCGAACTTCAGCGGAATGCCGGCAACGATCTCCGCGAAATGATCCAGGTCGCGCGAAGCCCAGATCTTCGCCGCCCTGTACGCTTGGTCGACAGGATCGTTCGGGTTGAACCCGTACGACAGCCCACCGGTATGGGTCAGCAGATGCAGCATGGTCATCTTCTTTTCTGCTGGCATCGGCTCACCGTCCTTATTGTGAACCGTCAGATTGGCGAACTCCGGAACGAACTTTTCGACCGGATCGTTCAGATGGAACCTGCCCTGCTCGTAGAGCTGCATCGCGGCGGCGGCCGTGATCGGCTTGGTCATCGAGTAGATCCGAAAGAGGTCATCGGTGCGCAGCGGCGTTGAATCCGCCGCGCTCCGCGAACCGACCGTGCTCTCGTGCACGATACGACCGTTGCGCGCGACGAGCGTCACCACCCCCGCCAGCTTGTCAGCGTCGACGAGACGGCGTGCAACGTCGGTGACGCGGTCGAGACGCTCCGATGACATACCCTGGCGTTCAGGACGTGCCTCCGGCAGTGGTTTGGCAAATCCCTGCAGGCAGATGAGGATGGCTGAGAGAACGAGCAGAGCATGCTTCACGGGAGGATCCGCAGAATTGGGGCTGGGCAATATACCGCATACGCCGACGCCCGTCGGTCGCCGATCCGCGACGCTTCCGCGCTTCGGGATAGGTCAACGTCGGCCGTTTGCCGGGGCCGTTCAGTCGGCAGTCGGAGCAGGTGGCACATAGCCTTCCGCCTGCTCCGCATCGGCCCCGCTCAGGAAGAGATCGCGCTGTCCGTTGAGGTACTTGCGCGCGTCCTTGTCGAGCATGTTGAGCTGTTTTTCGTTGATCAGCATCGTCTGATGTTGCTGCCACTCTTCCCACGCGCGTGCCGAGACCGTCTCGAAGATCTCCTGACCCCGTGGGCCGGGGAATGGTGGTTTCTCCAATCCGGGGAGGTCTTCTTTGTAGCGGGAACAGGAAACGGTTCGTGACATGTGACTGACGTCCTCGGTTTGCGGTGCGCCGCCCGGCCTAGGTTGCGGTTCGCAACCGATCCAGCAAACGCGTGACGGGCCGGGCGAGGCCCACCTCAATCGGCGCATCCAGTGGGAACCAACCCATCGTGGCGGATTCGCTGACGGTGCCGGGATTGGTCAGCAATTTTACATGCAACGGACGGATCAGGAGCCGGTAGTGCGTGAAGCCGTGGCGTACCGGCTCGAGCTCGACGGGGTCAACGCGATGGTGGTTGCCGGCGAGCAGGTCGAGCGTTGCCTCGATCGTTTCGAGTCCGCACTCAGGGAAGCTCCAGAGGCCGCCCCAAATGCCCCTGCGGGGTCGTTTCTGCAGCAGGACCGCCCGGTCCGGAGTCTCGAGCATCAGCATATGCGTCTCGCGCGTCGGTCGTTCCCGCTTCGGTTTCGGTGCGGGGATCCGCTCGGTCGAACCGGTCCGGCGCGCCGCGCAGTCGTCATGCAGCGGGCACATGGCGCACGCGGGTCGGGTGCGTGTGCAGAGCGTTGCGCCGAGATCCATCATCGCCTGGGTGTAGTCCGCGCACCGCGTCGGCGGCGTGTTGGCCGCGGCGGACTCCCAAAGCGCGTGCTGGTTGGCTGAAGTGCCGGGCCAGCCTTCGAGCCCCGTGTAGCGCGCCAGCACACGTTTGACGTTGCCGTCCAGGATGGGAGCGGGATGCCCAAATGCAATCGAGCTGATCGCACCCGCGGTTGAGCGACCGACACCCGGGAGCTCCATGAGTTCGTCGACCGACTCGGGAAAACGCCCGGCCGCGTCGACCGCGCGTGCGGCGGTGAGCAGGTTGCGGGCACGGGAGTAGTAGCCCAACCCGGTCCAGAGGTGGAGCACCTCGTCCTCGTCCGCGGCGGCGAGTTCGGCAACCGTGGGGAAGCGGGCCATGAAGCGCTCGAAGTAGGGGATCACCACCCCGACTTGCGTCTGCTGGAGCATGATTTCCGAGACCCAGACGCGGTAGGCACTGATGTCCCGTTGCCACGGCAGATCGTGCCGACCGTACTGCCCGAACCAGTCCAGGACGCGATCTGCGAACGTGCCTTGGGCGGTCAGCGGAACAGTCCTTTGAGCAGGTTGCGCGCCTTGTCCTTGACGTCGTCCGGGAGCTTTTCGAAGAGCTTGTCCTGGGCCTTGCGACCAATATCCTGTTTGGCGATGTCAGAGACCATTCTGCGCAATCCCGCCCCGTCCGGCCGACACAGCGTTGCCGGTTCGGACAACGGTCCACGGCAGGACAGGGGCCAGCGAATGCCGGTGAACGAGTCGTCCACCACAAGCTGGTTGCCCTCGACGTTGTCCATCACGACGAAGAGATCGTAGTCGACCGAATCCGCGAGCAGGTCGAACCCGCCTTCGCCCACGCCCCGGATCGTTTCGAGGGCGAAGTCGAGTCTCTGGTCCGCCCCGGCTCCGTCCTCGAATCTGTGTGTTCCGGTCAGATTCGTAAACGCCAGTGTGTCCGGCCATTCCGCGACGCCCGAGGTTTTGCCGCGGAGCGAGTCGACGACGCCGGCTGCCTGCTTGAGCGGCGAGATGTCGAGGGTACCGTCCGAGATGTCAAAGCGGGTGGTGCCGTCCACGCTGGCCAACAGGTCGCTCAGCAGGGCGCCCTCAAGAGCAAGCGAGGTGTCGAGTTTCAGCGTGCCGGTGATCCACTCAGCCGTAGGAAACTGCGTGAGATCGACTCCAACGACGTGCGCGTCGAGCTGAGTCATCGGCGTCTTCCGGGCGTTGATCTTTGCCTGCCAATCGATACTCCCGCCGTACGCCCGCGCGGCGAACGTATTGGTAAGGCGAGCCGACTTCAGGATGATGCCGATTGCCAGGTCATCCAGTTCGAGGGTGTCCGTACGGAACCGCGCGACGTTGAGTCGCCCGTCAACCTGGAGAGACCGCAGCAGGTCGACCGGGATGAGCTGGCTGTCTTGCAGCGGCCCGGCAGCTGCCGGAGCTTCATTCGCCGGCGAAGGCTGCCCTTCGCTGCCTGTGCCGGTCAGATCGAGTTCGCCCATGCTCAGCTCGAACGACAGCGCTGGCACTTCACCAGAGACCGCGGCAGCGCGGCCCGTGATCGTCGTTTCGTCGAGAGCCCCCTTGATGCCTGACAACTGCACGGAGCCGGCGCTCGCCTGCAGGTCGGTTGCAAGGCGCAAAGACTCCAGCATTCCCGGAGCGACCGGGAGTGCGTGCTCCATTGCGAGTGCGCGCATCGTCTCGTGCGGGCTCAGCGTGACTGAAAGATCGCCGGTCAGCTCGGCATCGTCTGTGAGGTCGCGTACTTCGAGCGAGCCCTCGACGCGTCCGCCGGGGACCGTCAGGGCATACCTGCTGACCGTCGCCCGGTCCGAGTCCAGGTCCAGGGCTCCGACGAGGGACAACGTCATCCGCAGGTCGACATCGTTGACGGCGGGAAGGCGGACGTCATGTTCGAGTTCGAGCGATGCGATTTCGATTTGCGAGAGCCCGGGAGCGAGGTGCAGCGTGGCTCGTCCTGACGCCCGGAGTGACAGGTCGGTCCGATCGAGCTTGCCCGAAAAGGTCAGGTCGAACGGGCTGTCGTAGCCGATCCCCGAAGCCCGAAAGTCGAGCAGGGTTGCCTCGGTCCGCGACGCGGCGACCTCGTCGACGTAAACCACCCGGATGTCCGCCAGATCCACACTGCGTACGCGCAGGGTCCGGGGCCCACGCAGCGGCGTTCCTTCATCCATCGCTTCCGGCGCGGGATCTGCGGCAGCGCCGCGGGTCGCCGGCGTCCAGTTGTTGGTGCCGTCAGCGCGCTGCAGCAGCGTCAGGTCGAGTCCCTTGATCGAGACGCCCTGCAGTTCGAGGTTCCCGCCGAACACAAGCGGCAGCAGCGCGACGTCGATCGATGCGGCCTGCAGTTCAGCGAGGGTGCCGTTGTTGTCGATGGAGACGTTGGTGAGTTCGAGACTGATTGGCGGAAAGTAGCGCCACGTCATCGTACCCGTTTCGAGTTGCCAGCCGGTCCCGGCCGCAAATCCGGACTGGATTTCGTCGCGAAACGTCTCCGGGTTGGCGACCAGGACCAGCAGCGCGCCGAATGCCAGCAGCGGCAACGCTGCAACGGCAGTGATTACGGCGACGGTACGATTCATCAGTGGCCTCCGGGCGCAGCGCCATTGTCGGGATCGACCAGGAGCACTGCAAGCGCCGCCGCTGCGGCGGCAAGATCAGGTGGTCGCCGGCGCTTTTGAGGACAGGGCAAGGTTGGTGCGCGCGTAGTCACAGAGAACCCGGATGATGCCGCGTGTGACGTCCTTGTTGCCCGCCATCAGCTCGTAGAGCGACTCGCCTTCGAGTTTGAGCAGGGTGCAGTCGTCGACGGCCTGTACCGAGGCGGCGCGGGGCTCGGGATCAAGTGCGGACAATTCACCGAATACGCCGCGTGAGCCGAGCGTACCGAGATCGTTTTCTCCGTCGAAGAAACGGACTGAACCATCGACGATGATGAACATCGAGGTGCCGAGGTCGCCCTGGTTGACGATCACGTCTCCCGACTCGAACTCCACGGACTCAACGATCGTCGCGATGTCGACGAGCTGCTGCTCTGGCACCGACGCGAATACGTTGACCGACTTCAGGATCAGGACTTTTTCGATCGTTAGGAGCATCGACCCGCTCGCTGCGACTCGCTGTCATTATGACACGCCGTCGCGGGCGCCCGTCCCGGTTTGATTTGGGTGATGCTCAGCCGGCCTTGCTCGTGATCAGTTGCCTGACGATGTCGCGGACGTTGTCGGAACGGTCGTCCGCATGGGCAGTCAGGCGCTTGCGCCAACCGCCCGGTGCAAGCTGTGCCAGAGTCCAGAGCGCGGTTTCGCGCACAATGGGCTCAGGATCATCCAGCGCTGACTCGATGGCCCCGAGGTGAGCCTGATTCCGGTCGATTCCGATCTGGTGCGCGAGGCTTGCGCGCGTCCAGTAGAACGCCGAGTCGAAGTGGTGCTCGATGACGTTGTCGAAGCGGTGGACCGGGGACAGCGACGCCTGGGGATACCGGGGCGTCAGTGCGCGCAGGCGGTCGATGACCGGCAGATCTTCCAGGACGGGAATCACAATCGACTTGATGTCCGCGGTGAGTACGTTGTCCAGGACTTCGAGGGCGAAGACCCTGAGTTCAGAGACCTTCGAATCGAGATTCGCGCGAGTGTCCAGCATGACGATCGAGGGGTACAGGAACGAGATCAGCAGCAGCATTTTGTCCCGCCGCACATCCAGTTCGCTCCCCAGTGCCTCGTGTACGCGCGCATATTGCGGGACTTCATAGAGGTCATTCATGGAGGCCAGCAACCAGGCAATCGTCCGCACTTCCTCCTCGAGCTTGTTGACGAAGATGTAGCGATCGTCTGGGTCCGCCTGGTAGTGCAGCGAGGCGAGGCTCTGGTAGATGCGATGGCGAATCTCAGGTTTGTCGGTCTCGATGTGTCTGAGCAGCGTCTCCATCGCGCGCACACCGCCAATCTCCCGGACGATGTCGATAATGGCCATCTTTTCGCGGCGTCCGGTCGCGGGGGAGGTGAAGCCGAGATCGAGCTCGTACAGCGCCTCCTCGCCGTATTGCTGCAGCGCCGTCTGCGCAGCCTGGGAGAGCGCCGGTTCGGCGAGAAACGCCACGAGCCGGTTGGTCAGTCGTGGGTCACGAAACCAGCCTGCCGCGACGATGGCCTTCACCTGGATGTCGCGTGACGCGTCGTCCAGCAGTTCGATCAGATAACCGGAATACGTGGAATCGCGGACCTCCGCGAGCACCTCGGCCGCGAACCTGCGTTCGTCCTGTATCTCCGAACGGATCAGCGTGAGCAGGTGGGACCGCGCGACATCGTTGCCCGGCTGCGCGAGCAGAATCCCCGCGAGTGCTCCCATGCGTGCTTCGCCGGCGTCGTGATCGAGAAACGGTGCGAGCCGTTCGAACGCGCTGTTGGGGGCGAGTGCCGCGTACGTGCGCAATGCGTGCCCGAGTACCTCCGGGTCGTCTTCCTCCTCGATGCATTCGTTGACGTGTCCGGCGAGCGGTTGAATCTGCATCCGGGCGATGCGCCGCAGCACGTCGATGCGGACGTCGCGGTTCTTGTTGGGCAGGACCTGCTTGATCAGTTCGGTGATCTCTGGGTGGTCCATCTCCTCGAGCAGGTTCAGGCAGTAGAACACCTCAGAGGGGTATTCGCTCTGCAGACCGTCCTTGATGATCTGCAGACTCTCGTTGTCCAGTTGTGACAGATCGAGTTCGCCGAGTTTGCGCTTCTGCAGATTCACGACGAGATTGGACAGGTACATGCGTCGCAGCGCGAATCCGATCGTAAACCAGAGCGTGAGAAACCCGGCAAGTACCATGAGGTAGTACTGGCTATCGAGTTCCAGTTGTCGCGTCAGGAGGTACATGACGATGCCGGCGATGCCGCCAGACAGCGGATCGATCACACCTTCGATCAGGGCGGTGCCCTGGGTCCGCTGGCGGTCGGGCAGTACCTGAAAGAGGATCGCAACGCTCGGCCTCCAGATCGCTGCCTGCAACACGTTCCGGGCGGCGTAGGTGACCACCATGACAAGGAAGACGACAGCGCCGGACACGCCGGAGAATTCCATGACCGAGACGGCAAGGGAGCCCAGTGCGATCACAAACGGAAACGCGACAACCCCGCCGAGAATCCCAAACCTGCGCAGGAAAGGACCGAAGAGGAAAACCATCGCGATCAGGGTGAGGGCGCCGGAGAACGTCGAGAAACGAGCGAGAAATTCCGCGTAGGCCACCTTGTCCGGGAACTGGTTCGAGACGTGGCTGTAGAACGCCGCGTCGAGGAAGAAGTAGGCGAACAGGTAGACTGCATAGCAAAACGATATCAGGCGTACGTACGGCAACCGAAGCAAGGCGAGCAGCCGGACGTCCGGTCCATCCTCCTGCGCAGCGTCTTCCGTCGTGGGAACCAGTTGTTCGCCAAACGAGTTGGCCGCCAGTTGGACCGTCCCGACCACCCCGAGCGTGATGAACGCGGCAACGATCACAAGATCGTGGACATCCAGCACCTGCAGGAGGACGAGGGCCACTGATGCCGCGACAATCTCGGCCAGAAACTCGCCCGAACGGGCGAGGCCGGCGAGCCGTTTGGTCTGACGCACGTTCATCAGGCGCGTCACCTGTGCAATGAACTGCAGGCTGAACAACATGTAGATCAGCTCGAACAGCAGGGGGAGCGCGAATATGAGCCAGTCGTGTTCGACGAAACTGAGCAGTATCCACGTCAGCAGCATGATCACGAGAATCACGGCGTGGATCGTGAACAGGTAGGCGCGCGGTGAGAGCTGGCGCGTGAAGTTGTTGATGGCGATCGTGATGCCGGTGCCGATGACCGCCAGCATGATCCAGACGATTGCCAGTTGGGTGGCCCCGAAGCGCTCCATGAAGAGTGCGTAGGCGCAGAATCGAAAGAGCGTGAGGGCACCGCCTGCGAGGAACATGTTGGTGAACAACAGTCCCGTCACCTTTCGGTCGGCAGGGCGAACACCTAGCCAGGACAGCGAGGAGGCAACCAACTGTGAGACGCTCGATGGCACCTGGAAGATGTTCCCGATCGGACGGTACAGGCCTCGCGATTATGCGTGATTGCCGGGGCCGGTGTCCTGCCTGATCGGTCGGGCGTGTTCCGGATGCCACTGTGGCGCACAGGAGGGCGGTGCCGTGGACGGGCCAAGGGTGCCCTGATACGCTCGCGCAACCAAAAAAAGAACTCAGGAGTACGAGGCAATGGTGGATGT
>PBVL01000195.1 GCA_002728675.1 Gammaproteobacteria bacterium | reverse complement strand
TGCCGGCGGATTCGGGCCAAACGCGCAACGAGCGCTTCGACCCCGTCATTGTTGAACCCCATTCGGTTGATGAGACCCTGATCCTCCGGCAGGCGGAACAGACGCGGCAGCGGATTCCCCGGCTGCGGGCGCGGCGTCACTGTTCCGATCTCGACGAACCCGAAACCCAGGGCCGCAAGACCGTCGATACACCGTCCATCCTTGTCGAGTCCGGCCGCAAGGCCGACCGGGTTCGGGAACGTCAATCCCATGACCACGCGGGGGTCAGACGGGGGCTCCGGCGCAATCAGCCCACTCGCGCCCAAACGCTCCAGACAACCGATCGAGCGCAGGGACACGTCGTGGGACGTTTCCGGTGGCAGAAGAAACAGCAGGTCGCGAAGAAGTCCGTACATCACCGCCATTATACGGCCGCTATCTCACCACGCGGGGCAGATCGGCAAGTCGCTCGATACGCCGGAACCGGTCCGTCGCGTCGAAGTGCAGGCGAAACGTCCCGTACACGCCCAAGTCGGTGACGAACGGCACTAGGACACCCACGGGGAAGCGCAAAACCTGGCCGTTCCGCGCGAGCGCCTGAACCTGCCGGATAAAGCCCCGGTACAGCTCGAGGTACTGCTCGCGACCGAGCGCGTCTACGGTGAGTTGCTGCATGGTCTGCCCTACGCATCAGCGTAGCAGCACCACTCGAAATGTCGCGGGCGGGAACCAGCCCGGCCATGCGGGGTCTATATGGCGACCTGCATGACCCGCCGCTACAATACGCTGCCGCTCCATCCGCTGAATGTACTCGACAATACCCATGGATCATCGCGAAGAGGTACTGGCGCTGCAGGCGTGGCTCGGTACGCAAATCCTCGGACAGAACCAGTTAGTCAGCCGCTTGCTGATCGCGCTGCTCGCAGACGGCCATCTGCTGGTCGAAGGCGCTCCCGGTCTGGCCAAGACCAAGGCCATCAAGACGCTCGCGACCGGCCTCGAAGGTGAGTTTCACCGGATTCAGTTCACCCCTGACCTGCTTCCCTCCGACGTGACGGGTACCGAGATCTACCACGCGGACGACGGCACCTTCCGCTTCCAGCAGGGACCCATCTTTCACAACCTGATTCTTGCCGACGAGATCAACCGTGCTCCCGCGAAGGTCCAATCCGCGCTGCTCGAGGCGATGGCTGAACGGCAGGTGAGCTTTGGCCGCGAGACCTTCCCCCTGCCGCCGCTTTTCCTCGTGATGGCAACTCAGAACCCGATCGAACAGGAGGGCACGTACTCGCTGCCCGAGGCCCAGCTGGACCGCTTCCTGATGCACGTCAACGTCGACTATCCCGACGCATCGACGGAGCGTGACATCCTGCGGCTCGTGCGCAGCCAGGCACTGGATCCCGGGGGGCAGGCCGATGCCCGGCCCGCACACGTCCTGTCCCAGGCCGCGGTGTTCGAGGCACGCAGGGAAATCCTTGCGATGCACATGGCGCCCGTCGTCGAGGAGTACATCGTCCAGCTCACCATGGCGACGCGGAACCCCGCCCTCTACGGTGAGGATGTCGCCGCGTGGTGCGAATATGGCGCGAGTCCCCGGGGCACACTGGCACTCGACGTCTGCGCGCGTGCCAATGCGTTCCTGCTGGGGAAGGACTTCGTCAGCCCTGACGACGTTCTGGCGGTCGTTCATGACGTCCTGCGGCATCGTCTGATCCTCAGCTTCGAAGCCGAAGCGGCAGGGGTCACGACGGACGACGTCATCGACGCTCTGGTACAGCGCGTCGCGGCGGCCTGAGCGGCCAGCACCGGCCTGCCCTGCAGCCATGTCCACACCAGACGATACGCTCCGGACAATCCGGTCCCCCGCACCACACGGCCTGGGTGCGGCTGGTGGTGCCTACACCGCGCTTGCGGACCTGATCAATCTGCGGTTTGCGGCACGCGAACTCTCACTCGCGCCACCACCAAGAGTGCGTCAGCCACTCGCGGGACACGTTGCTTCAAGGGTCCGGGGTCGCGGCATGGACTTTGCCGAAGTCCGCCGCTATGAGTCCGGGGATGACGTACGGGCGATGGACTGGCGGGTCACCGCCCGAACCGGCAAGCCACACACGAAGCTGTTTCAGGAGGACAAGGAGCGGCCCGTGTTCCTGGTGGTGGATCAGACGACGCCGATGTTCTTCGGCAGCGAGCGCGCATTCAAATCGGTAGCCGCTGCCGAAACCGCGGCGCTCATTGCGTGGACCGCCCTCGAACGTGGAGATCGCGTCGGCGGAATCGTCTTCGATGACGCGGCGCATCGGGAAGTCCGGCCACGCCGGGGCAAGCGCGCGGTACTGCGCCTGCTTGGCGCCGTTCACGACGCCAACGTGCGTCTGCCGGTTCGTACCGAACCAACTGGGGAGGCCGAAGCCATCGCAGGGCGGGCGCGCCTTGCTGACGCGCTGGAGGCTGCGCGCCGCACCGCAAGGCATGGCGCCCTTGCGGTTGTCATCAGCGATTTCACGACGCTCGACGCGCGTGCGTTCCGGCATCTTCAGCAACTGGGTCGCGGCACCGAACTGGTCGGTATCCGGATCGCCGACCGCTACGAGCGGGAGTTACCACCGCCAGACACGTACACGATCACGGACGGTACCATCCGAACCCGCATCGACACCCGCTCGGCTCAGGCGCGAGACCGGTTCGTATCCGCGGCCAGGGATCTGCACGAAACGCAGGCCGAGGCCTTTGCGCGTGCGCGCGCGACGTTGATCGAACTCGGAACCGGCGAGGAGCCGGTTGCCACCCTGGGCGACCGCCTGAGGGCCATGCTCGGAGCACGCACGTGAGCGAAACCCCGGCAGCCGGATCGGCCGGCGTGGCGCCTCCCGGCGTTGGCGCGCCCGCCGGAGCACCGCCCGCGCAGGACCCGCTCGCGGCGCTGCGGGACATCCATCTTCCACCCGCAGTCGAAGCGTGGCCGCCGGCACCGGGTTGGTGGGGTCTCGGCCTGCTCGCGCTCGGCGCGCTCCTGGCGCTCGGCATCTGGGCGGGGCGACGCTGGCGGGCGACGCGATATCGCCGCACAGGGCTCGCGGAGCTGCGTGAACTCAGGAACCGGTGGGAACAGAACGCGGCCGACGCACGGTTGCTGCCGGACCTCGCAACACTGCTGAAACGGGTGGCACTCTCCGCCTGGCCCCGCCAGGAAGTTGCGGGCCTCAGCGGCGAACGTTGGGTCCGGTTCCTGGACGACACGCTGCAGACCCGCGAGTTTTCGATGGGCGCGGGGCAGATGCTAATCCACGGACCGTACCAATCCTCGAGCCGGCTCGATCCCGAACTGCTGACCCTCGCGGAACGGTGGATTCGTCGGCACAGGGTCCAGGCAGTCCAGGTGCCGCCCGCTTATGACGAGGCGAGCCATGCTTGAGTTCGCCTGGCCCTGGGCACTCGCCGCCGCGCCCCTGCCGCTGATCGCAATGCTCCTGCGTCCCGCGTCACGCGACGAGTCGGCTCTTCGGGTGCCGTTCTATCCGTTGGCATCGGATTTCGAAGCGGGTGCCGCGCGCGGCCCGCGCTCGTGGCCAAAGCGCGCGCTCATGCTCATTGCCTGGGCGCTGCTGGTCGGTGCCGCAAGCCACCCGCACTGGGTGAGTGAACCGATCACATTGCCGGCTCAGGGCCGGGACCTGATGCTTGCGGTGGACATTTCGGGGTCCATGGGGACGCAGGACATGTTCGTCAATAACACGGCCTATACACGACTCGAGATCGTCAAGACCGTCGTCGGCGACTTTGTCGAACGGCGCCAGGGCGATCGCCTCGGATTGATTCTCTTCGGCAGCCAGGCATATCTGCAGACCCCGCTGACGTTCGACAGGAACACGGTGCGCAGCCTGCTGATCGAAACGCCGCGCGGGGTCGCGGGAGACAAAACAGCCATCGGCGATGCGATCGGACTCGGCGTCAAACGCCTGCTGGACCGCCCAGAGTCGAGCCGCGTGCTCATCCTGCTCACGGATGGCGTGAACAACATCGGCGAGGTCGCGCCGCTCAAGGCTGCGGAACTTGCCGCCAGCCAGTCGATCCGCATTCACACCATCGGATTCGGCGCGGACCAGCTCCGTGTCCCCGGCCTGTTTGGTTCGAGAAACGTGAATCCTTCAGCCTCGCTCGATGCGGAGACCCTGACGGGCATCGCTGACTCGACGGGCGGCGTCTTCCGTCGCGCCCGGACTACGCGCGAGTTGCTCGACGTCTACGCGGAACTCGACCGCCTCGAGCCCATCGACCAGGACGCCGAGACCTTCCGCCCGCGTCAGGCCATCTTCATGTGGCCACTGGGCGCGGCGTTTGCGATCAGTGTCCTGCTGGTGCTTGTGCCCCTGCTCCAGGGACTGTCCGGCGCGATGCGACGCGGCGAAGCGAACAGGCCGGCCACCGGAGCGACGCATGCCGGCTGAATTCCATTTTCTCCGGCCCGAGTGGTTTTTCGCGCTGCCACTCATATTGCTCATCTGGCCGCTTGCCCGCCTCGCGATCCAGTCCGCGACGAGCTGGGAGCGGGCGATCGACCCGCGCCTGCTGGCGCATCTGCTCGACCGGGCCTCAGCACGACCGTCAAAGGCGCCACTCTGGCTGATCCCGCCCGCGTGGCTGCTCGCGATCACCGCCCTCGCCGGACCCGTCTGGCAACAGCTGCCACAACCGGTACAGGAAAAGCAGGATGCCCTGGTGATCCTCCTCGACCTGTCTCTGTCGATGCTCGCAACCGACGTCCAGCCGAACCGGCTCACCGCCGCGCGGCGCAAGCTTCGGGACCTGCTCGAAACACGCGACGAGGGCGTCACGGGGCTGATCGTGTATGCGGGCGATCCGCACACGGTATCGCCCCTCAGTGACGATGCAAACACCATCGTCAATATGCTGCCCGCACTCGACCCCTCGATCATGCCGGTCCCCGGCTCACGCCTCGCACCCGCCATCTCACTCGCATCGGAGTTGTTCAGGGGCGGGGGCGCACAGACCGGCCGGATCCTTGTCATGACCGACGAAATTCGCGACGTTGTCGATGCCGCTGCCGCGACCGGGGGCCATGCCATCTCGGTCCTCGGGATCGGCACGGCCACGGGTGCACCGATCCCGCTCGCGGAGGGGGATCTCAAGGACAACCAGGGCGTGATGGTCATCCCCACCCTGGACCCGTCTCCCCTCCGCCGGTTCGTCGACGACACCGGCGGCCGATTTGCGACCATGACGCTTGGCGATGCCGATCTCGACTACCTCCTCGCGCCCAACGACGTCATCGACGACAGCTTCCGTGACATCGACCGGGACTTCGACGTCTGGCTCGAAGAAGGCCCGTGGCTCGTCCTCCTGGTACTGCCCCTCGCCGCCCTCGCCTTCCGTCGTGGATGGGTGTGGTGCGCCGTGCTCCTGCTGCCGCTCGCGCTTGCCCCGCAGCCCGCGTCAGCCTTCGAATGGGCCGATCTGTGGCAGCGGGCCGACCAACGCGGTGCCGAACAGCTTGCGGCAGGCGACGCCGAGGCCGCCGCGGCGACGTTCGACGATCCCGACTGGCGCGCGGCCGCCCGGTACCGTGCCGGCGACTTCGAGACCGCGGCCGGAGAGTTCGCGCGCGCGGACACGGCAACGGGGCACTACAACTCAGGCAATGCCCTCGCCCGGCTGGGCAAGCTCGACGAGGCCCTCACGGCCTACGACGCAACGCTTGCGGCGGAACCAGAACACGAAGACTCGCGGTTCAACCGCGACCTCGTCGCGCAACTCCTCAATCAGCAACAGCAACAACAGAACCCGTCAGACGGCGGCGACGAGCAACAGCAGCAGACCCAGGACCAGCAGCAGGGCGAGCAGAACTCCGGCGAGTCGGAGCAGGGCGAACAGCAGAATGCAGGTTCCGACGCCGAGCAGGACGGTGAACAGGGCGGGCAGGAGCAGCAGGCCGCGGAGCACGCAGGCGGCGAGCAGGAGCAGCATGCGTCCCCCGAGTCGCTGGATGCCGGCGAAGAGGAGCAGGCGCAGCAAGCCTCCGCAGAGACGGCCGAACAGCAGGAAACCGAGACAGAGGGCGAGCAACAGGCGGCGCTCGCACAGTTGGACAGCGAAGAGGCCGAGGCCGAGCAGGCCCTACGTCAGTGGCTGCAGCGCGTCCCCGACGATCCGGGCGGACTGCTCCGCGCCAAGTTCCGCCGCAAGTCGGCCGAGCGCAACCAATCAGGGAGGGCAGGCCAGCCTGATGCAGCCTGGTAACACCAGTATCCGTCGTTCGCTGATGACAGCGCTCTTGCTGTGGCTGACCTCGTCAGCCGCCTCAGCCAATCTGCTCGCAACCGTCGACCGCGACACGCTCACGGAGTATGAGGTCCTGACGCTGACCGTCACCTTCTCTGGCGACGATCCGGGCGGGCAACCCAACTTCGCGCCCCTGCAGCGCGACTGGGAAATACTCGGGACCTCGAGCCAGTCGAGCAGCTCGATCAGGATTGCCGGCGGCCGTACGGTCCGCAATGTCACCACGGACTGGATCGTCCAGCTTCGGGCGCAGCGACGCGGACAACTGACGATCCCGCCGCTTCAACTCGGCGCCCATCAGTCCAATCCGATTCCTGTCGTGGTCGGGGCCCGGTCCGCGACGGCGGAACGGCGCGCGGCGGAAATCCTCTTTTTCGAGACAAGCGTCGACGCACGCCAGGTCTACGTGCAGTCCCAGATCGTCTACACGGTCAGACTGTTCTGGTCGGAATCGATCACGGGGGAGTTCCCGCAGCCGCCCAGCGTGGACAATGCCGTTGTCGAGACCCTCGTCGACGAGAACCGGTTTGTCACCGTCAGAAACAACAAGCGCTACAACGTGCTGGAAAAACAGTACGCCATCTTCCCCCAGCGCAGCGGCCGGATCGACTTGCCGAAGGAAGTCTTCAACGGCGCGCGCGGGCGCGACTCCCTGTTCTCGTTCTCCCGCAAACAGCAGGCCGTCTACGCGGAGTCGAAGCCCCTGACGGTCGAAGTCATGCCCCGGCCAGCCGAATTCCCGGCCGGGGCGCCGTGGCTTCCGGCAGCTCGACTGGACGTCCAGGCACGTTGGTCGGACGGTGCCGACAGCACCGACTGGCGGGTGGGCCAGCCACTGTCACGCACGTTGACGCTCACCGCCGACGGGGTCACCGCATCGGCCCTGCCAACGGTCCTGAACGACGAACTCCGGGGCGCACGCACCTATCCCGATCCACCGGCAACCGACGAGTCGGTGTTCGATGGCGGCATCCGCGCGACGCGCAGCGAAACCCAGGGCATCGTGCCGACGGCCCCCGGTGTCATCAGAATCCCGGATCGACGAATCCCGTGGTGGAACACCACCACGGATCAGTTGGAGTACGCCATCGTGCCGGGACTGACCGCCACGGTGCTCAGCCCCGAGATCACGCACCGGACGCCGTCCCCGGAAACGATCGCACCCGAAGTTCCCGAAGTCGCCACGGTTGACCAGCCCGGCGTCGCCGCGGCCGATCACGGGTTCTGGCCCTGGCTCGCACTCGTGTTCGGGCTCCTTTGGGTTGCCTCCACCATCCAGTGGTTCCTCACACGTCAGCAGTTGCGGCGTGAGGGCTCCGACTCCGCCGGCCATGCGGTCCCCCCGGACAGCGCAGAAAGGGCCTGGACGCGGCTTGTCGCCGCCTGTCGTGACGACGATGCGGGCGCGAGTCACGAAGCGCTGCGAGCCTGGTGCCACGCACGCTGGGGATTCTGGTCACCTTCAGAACTCGGACGCCGGCACGGGGGAAGCGTCGCGGACGCGGTCCGCGAGCTCGACGCGGCGATCTACCGTGCCGACGCGACCGGCGCCTGGCGCGGCGGCGCCCTGCTCGCCGTCCTCGAACCAATCGCGCGGAACGGGGCCGAGCGCGCCGGCGCCCCGGCGGGGCTGGCGCGATTGAACCCCGCCTGAGGTCAGCGCATCGACTTGGACGCGATTTCGAAGACGTCCTTCGAAAGGTTGTCAGTCTCGAGAATGCGCGCCAGTTGCTCACGCATGAGGCCCTGCCGGTTGCCGTCGTAGCGCTCCCAGCGTGACAACGGCCGCATGATGCGTGCCGCCAACAGCGGATTCGTGCTGTTCAGCGCGATGACATGATCGGCAAGAAACGCATAACCCTCGCCACTCGCGTCGTGGAAGTTCACCGTGTTCTGCATCGCGAACGCGCTGACGAGCGCCCGGAGCCGGTTCGGTACGGCAAGTGTGAAGCGTTCGTGGCCGGTCAGCGCTTTGACGCGCTCGAGCGTATCGGGGAGCGGACAGGTGGCCTGAATTGCAAACCACTGGTCCACGACGAG
This sequence comes from Gammaproteobacteria bacterium, assembly GCA_002728675.1. Taxonomy (GTDB): domain Bacteria; phylum Pseudomonadota; class Gammaproteobacteria; order Pseudomonadales; family Azotimanducaceae. The sequence continues at coordinate 3,318 of PBVL01000195.1, read as the reverse complement.
TTCGTCATCCGCCCAGCGATTGTAGAAGTCGAGCAGCGCCTGCGCTTTGGGTCCGGCCGCTGCCTCGGCGGGGCAATTCACCAGGGCCCGCAGCGCACCTGCCGTCTCGGTCATGTTGTTTGCCGTCTCGAACTGCTCGACGGCCGCGGGAACGAGCCCCGTGTCCTCGCGCAACGTGAGATAGGTCAACGCCGTGTTGCGCAATCCGCGACGCGCCATCGACGCGCCATCGGGCTGGTAGTCGGCGGCGCTCGCATTCAGCTTGTACAGGGACACGAGGAGCCCCTGCATGCGCTCGGCGATCGCCTGCCGGACGGTCTCCCTGGCACGGTGAATCCCGTCGACGTCAACGACGTCTGCAAGTTCTCCCAGGTAGTCTTCCGACGGCATGGCAAGCAGATCCGCCACCATGGCCTTGTCGAACCCGGGGTCCGCGTCCCGTTCAACCGCTTCGGCCAGCGTGGTCTCCAGGGCCTGCATCAGCGCTTCGTCGATGCCCGCACCGGGATCGCGCACCAGATCCTGCATCACCAGAATCGCGAGGCGTTGTCCCGCCTCCCAGCGATTGAAGCCGTCCGAGTCGTGGCTTGCGAGAAACTGCAGATCGGCACGTCCGTAGTCGTAGCTGAGCTTCACCGGCGCGGAGAATCCGCGCAGCAACGACGGGACGACGGGCGTCCGGACGTTGCGCAGTTCGAAGGTCTGCTCCGGCCGGGTGACGTTGAGCACCGCCGTGAACGTGTCTTCGGTCTGTTCGACCACAGCGGCGTCGCTCGTCTCGAACGCAACGTCCGCGCCAGCCTCATCCAGCAACCCCACCGCAAACGGCATGTGATACGCGAGTTTCCCGGGCTGTCCCGGGCTCGGCGCGCAGCTCTGGCGGACGGTCAACCGGGCCACGCCCGTTGCCGTGTCCTGTTGCAGATCGGCCGTGATCTCCGGAGTGCCGGCCTGGGAGTACCAGTGACGAAACTGGCTGAGATCGACGCCACTGGTCTCTTCCATCGCGCGCACGAAGTCTTCTGTCGTCACGGCCTGCCCGTCGTGACGCTCGAAGTAGAGATCACTGCCGGCGCGGAACCGCTCGGGCCCCAGCAGGCGATGGATCATGCGCACCACTTCGGCGCCCTTCTCGTAGATCGTTGTCGTGTAGAAGTTGTTGATCTCGATGTAGGAATCGGGCCGAACCGGATGGGCCATGGGTCCGGCATCCTCGGGGAACTGCGCGTTACGCAGGAACGCGACGTCAGCGATGCGCTGCACGACATCGGACCCCTGATCCGCCGAAAAGGCCTGATCGCGAAACACCGTGAAGCCTTCTTTCAGACTGAGCTGGAACCAGTCCCGGCACGTCACTCGGTTACCCGACCAGTTGTGGAAATACTCATGTGCCACCACCGCTTCGACGCGCTGATAGGACGCGTCGGTGGACGTCTCGGGCGATGCCAGGACCGCTGACGTGTTGAAGATATTGAGGCCCTTGTTCTCCATGGCGCCCATGTTGAAGCTGTCGACCGCCACGATCATGAAGATGTCGAGGTCGTATTCGCGCCCGTAGACCCGCTCATCCCAGGCCATCGACGCCTTGAGCGAGGTCATCGCCCAATCGACCTTGTCGATGTTGCGCGGCTCCGAGAAGATTCGCAGGTTCACCTCCCGTCCGCTCATCGTGGTGAAGCTGTCGTCGCGCACCGCGAGGTCGCCGGCGACCATGGCGAAGAGGTACGCAGGTTTGCGATGCGGGTCCTCCCATTTCACGTAGTGCCGGCCGTCCGGAGCGGTCCCCGCGTCAACGGGATTGCCGTTCGACAGGAGAACCGGGTATTTGTCCGCGTCGGCGACGATGGTGGTCGTGAAACTGCTCATCACATCGGGGCGGTCAGGGAACCAGGTGATGCGGCGAAACCCTTCGGCCTCACACTGGGTGCAGTACATGTCACTCGACTTGTACAGGCCCTCGAGCGCCGTGTTGTCCTCCGGATGGATGGACACTTCGGTCTCGAGCGTGAACGCGTCGTCAGGCACGTCGAACAGCGTGAGCGCCTCATCGTCCGCCCGGTACTCGTTTGCACTGAGTTCCTGGCCGTTCAGCACCACCCGGTGCGTCGTCAGCTCGCCACCATCCAGCACGAGATCGGTCTCGGCTTCGGCATCCGGGTTGCGCCGGACCGCAAGCTGCGCTGTCACGCGGGTCTCGCCCTCCGCGACGTCGAAATGCAGGTCAACACTGTCGATCAGAAATGCAGGCGGTCGTTAATCCGCAAGACGGATCGTTTGGGGTTCACCTTCACGCATCACTTCACCTCATTTGCTGCCGCGGATGGGGTGCGGGATCATACACCGCGTTCCCGTCGTCCGACGCCATCAGCAGCCATCCCGTGACCTCAGCCCTGCGCGGCCATCTTCGCAAAATGTCGGCGACCCGTGAGGACCCGGAGGCGCTCGTACGCTATGCCTTCACGACCGACATGGGTAAGGTCGCCCTCAACGACGTGCTCGGGCATCGCATCCGGATCGAGTTCAGCGGCAGGATCCGGTGTCAGCACTGCGGGACGCTGACCCCGAAGAGCTACGCGCAGGGCTATTGTTACCCATGCTTCAAGCGGCTCGCCGAGACCGATCTCTGTGTCGTCAGCCCTGATCGCTGCCACTACGCTGACGGCACCTGCAGGGATCCGGCGTGGGGCAAACGCTTCTGCATGGACGAGCACGTCGTCTACCTCGCCAACTCGTCCGGCATCAAGGTCGGCATCACCAAGCCTGCCAACCTCCCGACGCGCTGGATCGACCAGGGAGCGGTACAGGGCCTGCCCGTCGCCCGCGTCGCGACCCGGCAGCAGGCCGGCCTGCTGGAAGTCGCCTGCGCACGCCATTTCACCGACAAGACCCAGTGGCAGCGCATGCTGATGGCCGACGACCCGCTGGTCGACATGGCACAGTTCCGCGAGACCCTCGCGCGGGATACCAGAACGGACCTGCAGGCGCTCCAGGAGCGTTTCGGGCTCACCGCGATCCAGCCGCTCTCCGATGCCGGCACCACCGTACTGCGCTATCCGGTGCTGGGCTACCCAAGCCGGGTGGTCGCCATCAATCCACAGAAGCGCCCGCTCCTCGAGGGACAGCTGATCGGCATCAAGGGCCAGTACCTGATGCTCGATTCAGGCGTGATCAACCTGCGGCGCTATATCGGATATGAAGTCGCGTTCAGCGTCTAGATGTGTAAAGCCAGTAGGTTGTTCATGTTGATCCCCAGAGTATTGATGGGGCGTTGGTAATCGATTCCGACGTGTTGTCGGTGCCAGTTGTAGTAGTGCATCC
>PBVL01000194.1 GCA_002728675.1 Gammaproteobacteria bacterium | reverse complement strand
TGGATGTCCCATCGTTTACTCCTCCACCACGCGAAAGAATGGAATGCTCATCTCATCGGATGCTTCTTCGAACTCGACCTTCACCCTGGCGCCAATCTTGATCTCCTCCGGCTTGGAGGGGTCCACGCCGCGCAGAACGGTCAACATGCGGTCACCTTCATTCAGGTCGATGAAGGCGGTGACATACGGCGCTTCCTGCGCGTAGCCGCCAAACCCGCGGTGTTGAACAGCGTACGTGTGAATGTGTCCTTCGCCGCTCGCCTCGAACCACTCGATCGCTGCCGAGTGGCAAAAGGGGCACACGTGCCGCGGATAAAAATGCACACGACCGCAATCGGTGCATCGCGGCAACATCAGTTTGCCCTCACGAGCACCGTCCCAGAAAGGTTTGGTGAGCGTCGTGGGGGTAGGTATCGGCTTGTTGTAGGCCAACGGTGAGCCTCCGTTCCGTCATGCTTGTTTTGGATGCGCGAAGGCTACCAAACCGGGCAGCGGTTTGCTTCTCGCGTCTCCGGAGCGCGTTACCCGGCCTGTGTCCGTGGCCGGGAATCCGTCAGTTCGTTGGCCGGGGCCGTGAATCCCGCAAGGTCATTCACGTGCCCGACGAATGCTGTCGTGAGCGTCGCAGAAGGCGTTGCCCACCAGGCGGCAGCACCCGCGCCTGGGATGAGCGAGGCCAGGAAGGCGGAATTCCTGTCCGCAATCTCAGCCTGAAAGTGCTGCGCCAGCTGTCCCGAACCGCGGAGCAGCGACGCGATCACCTCGATCGCGGCCGTCACTTCAGCGACCGCACCAATCGCATGCCGGGTCATCGACACCGATACCGCCGCGATCCGTGTGCTCAGGCCGCGATTGCGAATGCACGCACAGCGTTGTCCCAGAGGATCTTGCGCTTGGCCTCATCCGAGATGGGTTGTTCGACCAGACTCGACATCCCCCAGGGGAAGGTCCCGTCCGCGTGCGGGTAGTCGGTATTGAAGAGAAAGTAATCCTCCCCAACGAGTTCGACCGCGGCCTTGAGCGTCCGCTCGTCGCCACGCGCGGCGACAAAGAAATTGCTGCGGAAGTACTCCGTTGGCGCGCGTTTTAGCTCCGGGTGTTCTGCGGTGCCGGAGAAGTCGTAGTGCTGCTCCATGCGCTGCAGCCAATAGGGCACCCAGCCCGCGTCAGCTTCGACATGCACAAAACGGAGTCTCGGAAAGTGTTCCGGGACGCCGAACCAGATGAGCCCGGCCATCGCGGACATCGCTTCGAACGGATGCGCGAGGATGTGCCCGGTGGTGTGCGTATCCATCCGATCGCCGTAGGACGGAATCCAGGGCGAACCGGAATCGTGCATGCAAACGGGCCGGTCCAGGGACTCGATGACACCCCAGAGCGGCCAATAGTCTTCGTGGTAGAGGTTTCGGCCAAGCACCGGATTGGGACGAATGTAGTCCCCGGCGCAGCCCTTCTCTGCCGCTCTCCGGGCCTCGTCGATCGCGAGGTCCGGCGCCTGTACCGGCAGCATCGCGGCCCAGCGCAGCCGTGCCGGGTCGAGGCTGCAGTAGTCGGCACACCAGTCATTGTAGGCCCGACAGATGGCATGAATGAGCTCGGGATCCTCGAACTCCCTGCCGAGAATCTGGCCGCCAAACGTCGGATAGATGACCTGCATGTCGACGCCGTGTTCATCCATGTCGAGGACGCGGCTCGCCGCGTCGAATCCGGCATCCCGCGCCCGGGAAAAGCGCATCATCGCCTTGCGATTCGCCTCGTGGAACTCAGGCGAGTTCATCGGATACTTGCGTTCCGCGTCGGGGGGCGTCACGCCATTCCCCTCGACGCAGAGTTGTGTCCGGCCATCAACCTCGTCCATGCGGGGTTCGCGCCCAGCAAACGCCGGATCGATGTATTCGCTCCACATGGACGCGGGTTCGATCTGGTGACAGTCCGTATCCACGATCCGGAAACCATCCTTCATCGGCCGTGCTCCGTCGACGTTTCTGATCGTTCCAACATACACCTGCCCCGCCCGGACGGCGAGGGATTTGCACGCTTCAGCCGTGCATCGTCAGGCCGCCGGAAACGCTGACGACCTGTCCCGTCACGAACGACGCTTCGTCGCTGAGCAGGAAGGCGACCATGCCCGCCAGATCTTCAGGCTGACCGAGCCGCCGCATCGGAATTGCGCGCTCGAGTCCACGCCGGACCCGCTCGCCAAACTCACCCTCGCCGGCGAACTCCGCGAAGAGGTTGGTGTCGGTGGGGCCAGGGCAGACGGCATTGACCGTAACGCCGCTGCGGGCAACCTCCCGGGCAATGCTCTTGCCGAGCGCAATCACGCCAGCTTTGCAGCCTGCATAGACCGCCTCACCGGTTGACCCGACCCGGCCCGCGTCGCTTGAGATATTCACGACCCGGCCCTCACCGCGCGCAACCATCCCCGGCAGTACCGCGTGCAGAACGTGAATCGGTCCGAGGTAGTTGATGTCGACCACCTTGCGCCAGAGCCCGGGCGTCGTTTCGAGGAACGGTGCCGCGTAATCCCAACCCGCGTTGTTGACGAGCAGGTCAAGGTGGCCGTCTGTTTCGAGGACCCGATTGACCGCTGCCGTCACACCGTCGTAGTCCACAATGTCAGCTTCGAGCGCGAGGCCGCCGCGCTCCAGCGAATCGATTCGTTCCTGCGCCCTGGCGCCCTCGAGATCGAGGACATGCACCCTGACGCCTTCGCGATCGAGGCGCGCCGCGATGGCGGCTCCAATCCCCGCTGCCGCGCCGGTCACGAGCGCGTTCCTACCATGCAAGCCGTCCATTTGCCGCTCCGCTGCGCAAAAGTGCCGATGGTATAGTCGCCCTCCCCGCTCGTACAGGCACGCCCATGTCCGTTCTGCTCACCGAAACCGAAGACGGCGTTACGACCGTGACGCTGAACCGTCCCGAGGCGCTCAACGCGCTGTCGATCGAACTCAGAACGGAGATCTACGAGACGTTCACGGCACTCAGGGACGACGACGCCACGCAGGTGATCGTCCTGACCGGCGCGGGGCGCGCGTTCTCCGCCGGGCTCGACCTGAAGGAACTTGGTGTCAGGGGCCTGTCCGGCGGCGGCAAGCACACCGGCGCGACGCTGATGAATGCCGTGACAGGCACGGGCAAACCGCTCATCGGCGCAATCAACGGCTTCGCGATCACCGGCGGCTTCGAACTCGCGCTCATGTGCGACATCCTGATCGGATGCCCGAAAACACAATTCGCCGACACCCATGTCCGCATGGGCGTTGTGCCTGGTTGGGGCCTGTCACAACGACTCGCGAAGCTGATCGGTGCGTCGCGGGCAAAGGAGCTCAGCTTTACCGGCAACTATCTCGGCGCCGAGTTGGCCGAGCGTTGGGGGCTCATCAACCGGATACTCCCCGAAGACGAACTGGTGCCGCACTGCCAGGCTCTCGCGAGGGAGATGTGCTCCGCCGTCCCCGAAACCCTCGCGGAAGTGCAACGACTGATCAATTTCGGCTGCGATCACACGCTCGCCGAAGGCCTCGTCGAGGAAGAACGGGCAAGTCGGGCGGCGGAGGCGCCGACGGCGGACACACTCGCCGAGCGCCGGTTCGTGGTGCAGGCCCGCGGACGCGATCAGGCCTGACGAATCACCCGGCCGCATCGCACCCGCTCATCGCACGGGGTTGTCGCACTCGGTCGCAACAGCAAAGGCCTTAGCCGTGCTCCAGCAGATGGGCACGGTCATTCAACGTGACCACTGACCGTTCACCCGAACCGGCAATGAGGAACCGATTCACGCTCGTGTAGTAGGGGTTGAAGAAAAGTTTCGGCGCAAGTCCGATCACGTGGGCCGCCCACACGTTGATCACACCACCGTGACAGGCGACCGCGACCCGTTTGCCCCGATTGCTGTCGGCAACCTGACTCAGCGCCCCGACCACCGCGGACTGGAATGATTCGAACCGTGCGTCCGTGTCATAGCTGACGACGGCACGGTAGCGCTCCGGGTCTGTTTCCTTGATGACTTCGAGGGGGACGTAAGACCCCTCGTCGCGGTCGAACTCCGCGACCGCGTCGATGACCTCCACGGGCAGGCTCAGTGTCGCCGCGAGCGGCTCCGAAGTCTGCAGGGCACGCTGCATGGGACTCGAGTAGATCCGATCGATGCCAGACCTGGCCATCCACACCGCAAGCTTGTCCGCCTGTACCCGGCCCTCCGCAGACAGCGCCGGATCCGCCGGCGTGCCATCTTCGTTGACTTCAACCTCAGGCAACCCGTGCCGGATCAGAATCAGCTCCACAGCACGTTCGCCACCGCGTCGATGTAGCGCAGCAACTCATCGCCCTGCTCATAGCGCGTGCTGGTGACAAGGCGCGTTGCGCCCGCCTCGGCATGCGCCTCGAGGGCGGCGCGGAGCGCGCCCGGATCCGCCGGATTCAACGGCGCAAATGTCACGACCTCAGGCGTCTGGCCCAGGGCCTCGGCGCGCGCCCGGTAATCGCGGATTGGCTCGCGCAGCTTCTCGAGACGTCCCATCGGCATCCAGCCGTCTCCGAGCCGCAATGCTCTGTCGACCGCATGCGGCGCCGCACCTCCGACGAGGAATGGCGGCCGTGAGGGTCGCGGCTTGAACAGAAACTGCTGATCGTTTGCCGTCACGACGTCGTTGTCGAAGCACTCGTGCAGAAAGCGAAGCGTCGCCTCGGACGTCGAGACGCGTTTACGCAGGTTTTGACCGACTGCGTTGAACTCAGCTCGCATCCAGCCAATCCCGACCCCCAGCACCACGCGTTCACCTGACAGTTCCTGCACGGTCGCGAGCAGCTTGGCCGTCGGCAAAGGCGGCCGGTACGGGAGAATCAGAACGCCGGTACCCAGTTTGATGCGGGAGGTCTGCCCGGCAAGCCATCCGAGCGTGCCGAGCGGGTCGAGATAGCGCCCGCCGGACCCCTCCGCATCATCAGGCGGGATTGCAATGTGATCTGTGATCCAGAGCGATTCGAAACCCGCCTCGTCCGCAGCACGCGCGGTCGCACCGACGATTGCGGGCGTCGACTGGACACCCATGTTGCGGATCGAAATCCCGACCGCGGGGAGAGATTGAGACACGGCTGTTGCCGCCGGTGGAACCGGCGTCAGGTACCGGCGATCGAAACGTTGTACACACCGGCCTGACGCGCGGCATCCATGATGCGAATCATGTAATCCGTCTCGCTGTCAGGATGGGGCTGCACGACCACTGGCGCCTCGGGATTCTCGGCGTGCAGGCGTTCGACGTTGGCGCGTACGGCGCGGATGTCGATGTCGCGGCCGCGAATCTTGATTCGATTGTTCTTGGTGACCTGAACCACGATCGACTGCTTGTCAGCATCTTTCTGGTTCTGGTTCTTGTCGGGGCTGTTGACGTCGAGGCCCTTCTCCTTCACGAACGTCGCCGTCACGATGAAGAAGATCAGCATGATAAACACGACGTCGAGCATCGGCGTCAGATCGATCTCGCCGCTCTCTTCTTGTTGCTTTTTGAGGACTCTTCGCACATCAAACCCCTGTCGTTGAGGGCCGAAGCATACCTGCGCCCGGCGGGGAAAAAAAGCGCGCGCCCACACGCCGCCTGCACATCGGTGTCGCCCGGGGGATGACGGTGAATTCTGCTCCCCCGCGGCGTCCGGCATGCTGACCGGTACGGGACGCACATTGGTCTGTCTGATGTTGCGTTGTCCGGGTGTCAGTCCGGGTGTCTGTCCCACTGTGTGGACAGTCAACGCGGACGAACCGTCAACGGATTCGGGGTGATATATCGCCGCTAGCTGTTGATGACCTTGCTGACGGTCGTGTAGTGCAGGCCCAGGTGATCACCGATCTCCATGAGCGTGTAGCCGTGATCAATATGTGCAGCACGGATCAGGCCGTTGCGCTCGATGCGCGACACGTTTTCGACATTCCTGAAGATCGTCGTCAGGCTGCGCTTGCGGCCGGCCCGACGGGGGCCGCGTTTGGCGCCGCGCCCGCCGCTCAGGCGCGGCGCGTGTTCTTTGAGGAACGCGTCGCTGCCGAGAAGCACCTGGCCAACACGTTCATCGAGAGGCGACGCCTCTCCGACACCGTCGTTCACATACTGCCGGTACCGGCGCTGATTCGACGCCTCCCGAACACCAAACTGCCCGAGTACGGACTCTGGACGCAGAAATGGCGGCCGGCGCACGAGACCGGCGGTCGAACGATGCGAGCTCCAGCGGTACCTGTCGGGCGAGGTATTGACGCCTTCCCGCATCGGCGTCAGCGCCACGTAGCGAACCAGTTGCTGCAGATAGCTGTCCGGCTCGAACAGGACGCTCTTGAATCTGCCCTGAAACAGCGGGCCTTCGAGGCCGTGTCGGCGGTTGAAGTGTTGGGTGTAGACGCCGTTGAGCTGGCGCATCCCCTTCGAAAGATTGGCTTTGGGCACGTCGACGATCAGGTGATAGTGGTCTGCCATCAGGACGTACGCATGAACGTTCCATCCGAAGCGCTGTACGACCATGTCAATGGCGTTCAGAAAGACGCCTCTGTCATCGTTATCGCGGAATACGTCCGCCCCATCCAGGCCTTTGCTGGTCACCAGGTAATGCGCGCCTGGGAACTCGATGCGAATCGGTCGCGACATATTTACGGCTACTGCGAACTGGGACAAGGGGGCCTCGGATCATAACCAACACCTAAGCTGCGTGCCAACCAAAACCGGGATGCCCCCCTGGCAGCCTCCTGATCGTCAGGCGCCTTGACGGTCATGGGTCAGATCGTTACTTTTGCCCGGCTCTAGAACCTGAGGAGATCCGCATGGCGGTCAACAAATTCCCTATTGAAGCCGGGCACGTCCTGATGTTCGCGCGCTCGATTGGCGACGACAATCAGATTTATTCCGACGAAGACTACGCCGCCGGCAGCGAAACCGGCGGAATCATCGCGCCACCGACGTTCGTGCAGGCCAGCGCACAGTTCGATCCCGACTACTTCCTGCGCCCGAAGATTGGCCAGGAGTGGTTCGGTTCGGCCAAAGGTCCGACGGCAATCACCCCTAAAGAGCCCGAGCCGGAAGGCGAAAAGAAAAAGGGCGAAGGCAGCGGCGGAGGCGGGTTGCACGCCGAACAGCACTACGTCTACCACCGGCCTCTCAAGGTTGGAGACGTCCTGACGGCTGAGAACAAGCCCGGCAAGAGTTGGGAGAAGCAGGGCCGTCGTGGTGGCGCGCTGAAGTTCAGCGAATCGGTCACCGAGTACCGGAACCAGGACGGCGACCTAGTCGTCACTGCAACGTCAGTCGGCGTACGCACCGAACGTCCGGCAGACCCCGCCTCCTGATTGGCGACTGACTCGAGGAATCAAGACATGGCACTCAAAGCAAGTGAACTGAACGTTGGCGACGTCTACGAAAAAGAGATCGTCAACAACCTGACCCGCACCCAGATCGTCCAGTACGCCGGCGCGTCGGGCGACTACAACCCTGTCCACACCGACGAGTTGTACACCCGCGAGATTGCGGGCTATCCCACCGTGTTTGCACACGGCATGCTGTCCATGGGGATGACCGGCGCAATGCTGACAGACTACGTCGGCGACGGCCGCCTCACCAAGTATGGTGTGCGCTTCACCGCACAGGTGTGGCCCGGGGATACACTCACCGCAACCGCCACCGTGACCGCAATCCGTGACGAGGAAGGTGGGAACGGACAGGTTGTTGACCTCGACGTTTCGACCAGGAACTCGGAAGGCGTCGAAGTCGTCAAGGGCAGCGCGACGGCCCGTATCGACGCGTAGGCCCGCCAGCCGAGCCGGTGCGGACCTGTTCCAGGTCCGCGTCGGCTTTCGATCCGGAGCTGTCAGCCTTTGGACGGCAGCACCAGGATCGCGTGGCCAGGGCAGGTTCCAAGCCCGTCCTGGTTAACGACATTGGTCTCCAGTACGACAACGTTCTCGCCGTTCTCGACCTTCTTCTCGCTGACTGTTCCCTGCACCGTCAGCACATCGTCTTTCTGATTGATGGCGCGGTACTGGCAGCCGACCTCGCGAATCTCTGCCTCATCCCCGATCCAGTCGCGCAGCGCGTTGACGATATAGGCGTAACGCAGGTTGCCCATACCAAAGGCGCCCTGTTCATTCTGCGCGGCGCGGCCGGCTTCGTCGTCCATGTGAAACGGCACGAACTCATCGTTCACCGCTGCATAACGATTCCATTCCATGAAGCTGGTCTGACGCGACCAGGTCGGCATCGCGTCTCCCACGTTCAGGTCATCAAAGTAGACGTTGACAGTCACGTTCTCGTTCCTCGCTGTGATTCGTAGTTCGGGTCAGAACCGAACGCCGGTCGAAACGCGCATCCGCACGAGTTCGTCGTTCTGGTTGCGCCATTCCGTTTCGGTAAAGACATAGAGCGTGAGACCAAGCCGACCCTCTCGCTCGTTCCAGTCCCGCAGTCTGGAGCGCGACCGGATGACGTCTCCCGCACGCATGGGCACGCCGTACGTATCGGTCTGCCCCCCGTTCATCCCAGTCAGCCTTCGCCCGTCCGGGCCCCGCGCGGCACCCGGTCCGGCCGACTTCGGCCGTTCGACCGGCCAGGCGAACGGGTTGAAGTCGGGCGGCGCAATGATGCCCCCATAGCGCGTGGACGCGGCGTACTCCGCGTCATAGTAGATTCCGGGAGGCGTCTCGGGCCAATAGGTGGCAATCGCCCACTTGCGGATGTCAGAGAGCGCGATTGGCGGCGACGTGCGCTCATCGCTCCAGACGCCCTGGCGATCAATCATGTCCTGTGTGACGAGCGTTTCGGCGGTCTCGGTCATGGTGCGCCCTGTCGGAAAGATGGTGTGAGTCTATCGCAAGAGGCCCCGGGACGAGCAAACGCGTGCCGCCCCCGCAGCGATGTGCCAAATCCGTGCACCCGCACCGGAGCGTGCGTCAAGTCGGTGCATCTTGCGCCCCTCGCGAGCCGACCGTATCGGCGCATCTTATTGATTTACAATAAAATCAATAAGGTGGCACACAACCTGCAAAGTGCATGACGAGCGCTGCGATACTCTCCCCCCGAACCAGAATCGCAGCGCTCATTAGGGCAAGACCGCCCGGCTCCGTCCAGGAGCCGGGCGTTTTGCCTCTCAGAGGGAGGTCGACAGCGACGCGATCTCACCGGCGCGCGCCACAGTCTCGATTACCAGCGCCTGCGTCAGCACCTGCGGCAACACTTCGGCCTGCGTGGTGCCAGGCCGATAGTAGAGATAGAGCGGAACCCCGCTGCGCCCATACTCCGCCAGCGCGGACGTGATGCCCGGGTCTTCATTCGTCCAGTCGCCTTTGAGGTACGTGACACCCGCATTCTCGAAGGCCTGCCGGGTCCCCGACTGATTCAGCGCCACCGCCTCGTTGACCTTGCAGGTGATGCACCACGCCGCAGTGAAGTTCACGAACACCGGGCCTTCGGCAAGCGCCGCCTTCAGAGCGTCCCGTGAATAGACCGCGGCGACCGGACCGGCATAGCCGGGCCCGGGGGTTGCCTCGGCAGCCTGGGCCGCCCCGCCACGCAGCCCGCTCGTCAGGGCGACTGCAGCGACCAGCATCGCCACGCTCGCCCCACCGCGCAGAAACCGCAACGACGTGTTCGTCACCCGCAGGCGCGTCAGCCAGATCGCGAACGCAATCAGCACCATGCCGCTTCCCGCGGCAAGTACGCCGGTTGACCCTGCCTGCAGACTCAACACCCAGAGTAACCATACGGCCGAAGCGAACATCGGGAAGGCAAGAAACTCGCGAAATCGCGCCATCCACGGTCCGGGCCTCGGGAGTCGGGAGAGCAATCCCGGCGCGTGACACAGTGCAATGTAAGGCAGCGCCATACCCGCGCCCAAGGCCGCGAACACCGCGAGCGCGGTCGCGCTGTTCTGGGTCAGCGCAAACCCGACCGCCGCACCCATGAACGGCGCCGTGCAGGGCGCAGCCACCAGGGTCGCGAGTACGCCGGTCGCAAACGAGCCGCCATACCCACCCGCTTCGGCGAAGCGACTGCCGAGGCCCATAATGCCCGTGCCGATCTCAAAAAGACCCGCAAGGTTGAGACCAACGAGAAACAACAGGTAAACCAACAGGCAGACCACGACCGGGGACTGGAGTTGGAACCCCCAGCCAATCTGCATGCCTCCGGCGCGCAATCCGATCAGCACTCCAGCGATCGCGACGAAACTCAGCACGACACCCCCCGCGTAGACCCATCCGTGCGCGGAAAGCTTCGTGTGTTCCTCCTGACTCTGACTGACAAGCGAAAGAATCTTGATCGATATCACCGGAAACACGCACGGCATGAGGTTCAGGATGGCTCCGCCAAGCAGCGCGAGCCCGATCGCCAGCCACAGTGAGATGGGCGCCGCAGCACTTGTCGCGGCCTGTCCGCCGGGAGCTGGTGTGATCTCGAAACCGACCTGCAGCGTGTCGCCCGCGGTCTCTTCGATCAGCAGGACCCCGTCAAGGCTTGCGTCCGGCGTGAAGTCCCAGCCCTGCGTGACCGTGAGGCGAAGCGCCTCACCCTGCACGGTGTAAACCTGCGGGGCGGGATTGTCGATGAGCCCTTCGAGGTAGGGAAAATAGGCGACGCTCTCGATTCGGTCGGCATCGAGGCCGGGCATCCCGATCTCGAACACGATCTGTTTGCCGTCGATACTCGCACCGGTCGGCATGCCGAGTGGCGTCGGTGTCCGTGCCCGCGCCGCAGCAAACTCCGGAGCCGCAGGAGACGGCCCCGAAGCTTCTCGCACCGGCAGCGTCAGGGTCAGTTCGGCATCTTCGGGAATACACACGTCCGCGCAGACGAGCCATTCACCTTTGGCCTTCAACACCAGTTCATCCGCCGCGAAGTTTGCCGGCACCTGCACGGCGACGGGCAGCAGCAGCGTGCCGTGGTACCCGTAGTTCATGAGCGGCCCGTAGGGAATCCGCTCCGGCCATGGCCACACGATTTCACCGACGCTCACGCCCTCTGGCAGGTCCTGCCAGCGAATCGCGGACGCCTGTCCCGAATCGCCGGGATTACGCCAGTAGGTATGCCAGCCCTCGCGGATGTCCTGGCGCAGTGCGACCCAAAGCACTTCGCCGGGCACCGCCGCGTCACGCTCACTGACAAGCGTCGCCTCGACGTTGCCGGCGCGTGCCAGTGTGGAACCGAGCAACGCCCACAGCAGCCCCAGGACCACACATGCGGTCAGGCGCCCTGGCGGGCGCGGCAGTGGGCGAGGTTGAATGACAGAGTCTCGCATCGGTGCAAGTGTGGCACACCGGTCGGTCAATGAGTGTGAAAGACCGCCGTTGACACGATGGGTTTCACTGTTTTGCTTACGCACGGCACCCCGCGGTGGATACCGCGGGATGCTCTCCGAGGAGCCTAGGGACGAATCCCCCAGGTTGCCGGCCCCTTCAGATCCTCGAGCAGCGGCTGAATCCACTCGATCCAGCGGCAGAGCCGGGGGCGCGTTTGCCGCGGATCGATCAACTCGTGAACCGCGAAGCTTTCCATCATCGGGAATGGCGACCGGTTCTCCATCAGCTTCTGCTCGAGTTCCCGGCGCTTGGCATCCGGGTCAGCCGCCTCCGCGATCTCACGATGGAACGCGACCGCGACACCGCCTTCGACCGGCAGCGCCCCACTCTCATGTGACGGCCACATCAGCTTGTAGGTGTTCGGTGAAAAGTGCGCCGCTGAAGCGACGCCAAACGACTTGTGGACCATGACCGTCGCCCAGGGCACCGACGATGACACCGCCGCCGCAACCGCGCTCATTCCGTAACGGATCGCGGCCGACTGCTCGGCATCGGGCCCGATCATGAAGCCCGGTTCGTCCATGAAGTTGACGATCGGAATGTGGAACGTTTCACACAGTTCCATCATGCGCTTGGCTTTCATGGAACCTTCCGCGGTCATGGCGCCGGCAAAGTGCCTGCAGTCATTGGCAATGACTCCCACCACTGCGCCCGAAATCCGCGCGAAGCCGATGATCTGCCCCATGCCAAAGAGCGGCGCAAACTCGAAGAACGAATCTCTGTCGACGACATGCCGGATCACGTCCCGCATCTCGAAGGGTATGCGGCTGTCACGCGGCACGATCGAGATCAGTTCATCGTCCATCCGGTTCGGATCGTCCGCACAGTGTTCACGCTCCGGCAGATGCCAGACGTTAGGCGGGAGATACGACAGGAAACGGCGCATCTGATCCATGGCCTCTGCCTCGGAGTCGGCGACGTTGTCGACGATGCCGCTGCGCTGATGGACGCGCCAGCCACCCAGTTCCTCCTTCGTCATCGAAACGCCCAGTGCCCGCTCGACGACCGCCGGTCCCGCGACCATCACCTGGGAGGTCTTCTTGACCATCACGGAGAAATGGGACGCAACCAGTCGGCCAGCCGGAAAACCCGCAACCGGACCCATCGCGCCCGACACGACCGGCACCTTGGTCATCGCTTCCGCAATGATCTTGAAACGTGGTTCCGCATAGACAGGCGAGCCAACCGTGTGCGGGCGCGCCCCGCCCCCGCTGCCCGCGACGCTGCCGCCGCCGCCTTCGAGCATCCGGATCAACGGCAGTCTGAACTGGACCGCCAACTCTTCCGCGTAGATGCTTTTGCGCAAGCCTGCCGCGTTGGGCGAGCCGCCCTTCAACGTGAAGTCTTCGCCGCCCACGACGACACGCCGACCACCCACATCGCCGAATCCGACGACGTAGTTGGCGGGGGAGAACCCGCTGATCGAGCCGTCCGGACCTTTTTCGGCAAATCCGGCGCCCTCCCCGTGTTCTTCGAAGGAGTCTTCGCCGACCAGTTCGGCGATCCGTTCGCGAATGGTGAGGCGGCCCTTGGCGTGGTGAAGCGCCACACCGTCTTCTCCGCCCTGTTGCTTCGACAACTCGCGTCGGAGCTCGATCTCATGTGCTTCTTTGTGCCAGCTCATCGGGGTCACCTGGAGAGAAGAGCCCGCAGTTATATCAATTCCGCGGAACGCCTCCAACCGCGGGCCGCCCCACGTCGCTGGCACCAACGCAGACGGCATGATAATGTCGGCGCCGCTCGTGGCCGCAGTGTCGGTCGAGTTTCACGAGTCCGGCTTCGGCGCGCACCCCGCGGCGCCGATCGAGCACGCAATCAGGCGCGCTCGAGCAGATTGCGGAGTCCTGACATCCATGCACATCGGCGTACCTCGTGAGACTGACCCGCTCGAACGCCGAACTGCGCTGGTACCCGCGGCGGCCTCGAAACTCATCAGGTCTGGTTTCACCGTCTCCGTGGAGTCGGGCGCCGCGACTGGAGCGGGCTTCACCGATGCCGACTACACCGACGTCGGAGCCACGGTGTGCAGCGAAAGAAGTGCGCTGCTCGGAAGCGCGGACATCGTATTGAGGGTTGGTAAACCCCCTGTCGAGGAAGTGAGCGCACTGCGGAAATCTGCATTGCACGTCAGCTTTCTGGACCCGTACAACGAGCGGGGGCTGGTCGAGTCGCTTGCATCTCACGGTGTATCCGCGGTGAGCATGGAGATGGTGCCGCGCACGACGCGCGCCCAGAAGATGGATGCACTGTCGTCGCAGGCCAACCTCGCGGGCTACGTGATGGTCATGCTGGCCGCCCGCAAGCTCGACGCAATCCTCCCCATGATGATGACGCCGTCCGGCACCATCAGCCCGGCACGCGTGTTCGTCATTGGCGCCGGCGTCGCGGGACTTCAGGCCATCGCCACCGCGAAACGCCTGGGCGCTCGTGTCGAAGCGTTCGACGTCCGCAACGTCGTGGCTGAGCAGGTCCAGTCCCTCGGCGCCAAGTTCGTCGACATTGATCTCGGCGAAACGGGCCAGACCAAAGACGGCTACGCCAAAG
Source organism: Gammaproteobacteria bacterium (assembly GCA_002728675.1). Classification (GTDB taxonomy): domain Bacteria; phylum Pseudomonadota; class Gammaproteobacteria; order Pseudomonadales; family Azotimanducaceae. The sequence goes on along the minus strand of PBVL01000194.1, from coordinate 4,011 downwards.
CGCTGACCGACGCGCAGCTCGAGATGCAGCGCGAAGGCATGAAGGCCGTCATCGCCCAGTCGGATATCGTGATCACGACCGCGCAGGTTTTCGGGCGCCCGGCGCCAAGGGTGCTGACAGCGGACATGGTCGCAGCCATGAAGCCCGGTGGCGTGATCGTCGACATGGCGGTCGGCTCCGGCGGGAACGTGGACGGCTCGAAACCCGATGAAGACGTCGAGGTTGACGGCGTGACGATCATCGGCGTCACCAACCTGCCCTCCGAAGTCGCTCGGAATGCGAGCGAGATGTATTCGAACAACCTCGTCAACCTGCTGACCGAATACTGGAACCAAGAGGACTCGTCGCTGAACCTCGACCGGTCTGACGACATTCTGGCCGGCTGTCTGCTCACCCAGAACGGCATTGTCGTCAATGAGTCCGTTCGCGCCCTGTACGAGGAAGCCAGCTAGTGGAGATCGTCTTCCTCGGGTTCATCCTGGTGCTGTCAGTCTTCCTCGGCTTCGAGCTGATTTCGAAGGTGCCGGCGACCCTGCACACCCCGCTCATGTCGGGCGCCAACGCAATCTCGGGCATTACCCTCGCGGGTGCATTCGCTTCCGCGGGCGCCGGTTCTGGTGAGCTCGCCACAATCCTTGGGACCGCGGCCGTGACCCTCGCCACGATCAACGTCGTCGGCGGCTACCTCGTCACTGACCGGATGCTGGCGATGTTCAAGAGCAAGAGCCGACCCGCGGGTGCCGCGGCTGCGCCTGAGGTCAAGGATCGCTGATGTCCGGCGTACTCATCGCGAATCTCGCGTACATCCTCAGCGCCATCCTGTTCATCTTCGGGCTGAAAATGCTCGGCTCTCCGGCAACGGCCCGCCGCGGCAACGCCTGCTCCGCCGTGGGCATGCTGATCGCCATCGTCGCGGGGCTTGCCTCGAGCGGCATCGTCAGCCCGCAATGGATCGCGATCGGCATGCTCATCGGAGCAGTCATCGGCGCTTCCGCCGCGCGCCTCGTTGCGATGACGAGCATGCCGGAGATGGTCGCGCTCTTTAACGGCTTCGGCGGCAGCGCCAGCCTGTTTGTCGGCTGGGCGACGCTCGCGGGCGGAGACGTCTCGACATTCACCGCGGTCACCATCCTCCTCTCGATTCTCATAGGGGGCGTGACGTTCTCGGGCAGCCTCATCGCTTACGGCAAGCTCTCAGAGGCCATCAACTCCGCCGCGGTCGTGTTCACGGGGCAGCGGGTGGTCAACAGCCTGATCCTCATTGCGCTACTGGCGAGCGGGTTCATGCTGTGCACCGTCCCCGCGCCGGATTCGATCTGGCTGTACGCGGTGCTCGGACTCGCGCTGCTGCTCGGCGTGATGGCGGTCATCCCGATCGGCGGCGCCGACATGCCGGTCGTCATCTCCCTGCTCAACAGCTACTCCGGAATCGCGGCCTGCGCGGCCGGATTTGCCATTGGCAACAACGTATTGATCGTGGCTGGATCGCTCGTGGGCGCGAGCGGCATCATCCTCACGCAGATCATGTGCAAGGCAATGAACCGCTCACTTGCGAACGTGCTGTTCTCCGGATTCGGCGCGGCGAAACAGGGCAAGGCGGTCGAAGGCGAAGTGCGGCCAATCACCCCGGAGGACGCGTACTACATCCTCGAAGCCGCGGCGAACGTCTGCTTCGTCCCGGGCTACGGCATGGCCGTCGCGCAGGCACAGCACGTCGTGAAGGAACTGGGCGAAATTCTCGAAAACAACGGCACTGAAGTGACCTTCGCGATCCATCCGGTTGCGGGCCGCATGCCCGGTCACATGAACGTCCTGCTTGCAGAGGCGGACGTGCCGTACGAACAACTCATCGAGATGGACGACATCAACCCGCGCATCGAGACGGTTGATGTCGCCATTGTGATCGGCGCAAACGACGTCGTGAATCCGTCCGCGCGCGAAGATCCCGACAGTCCCATCGCGGGAATGCCCATCATCAACGTCGACAAGGCGCGCACCGTGTTCGTCCTGAAACGCTCGATGGCTTCCGGCTTTGCCGGCGTCGACAACCCGCTGTTCTTCGCGGAAAACACCCGCATGCTGTTCGGCGACGCAAAAGACTCGATCGGCAGCGTCATCGGGGAGTTTTCCTGAGGGCCCCCACCCCCGCTTCGTTTCTGCTACTTTCGCCGGGTTCTGTCACCAATCTCATGTGAACCCTCATGTTCGACTCCGCGCTCATCGCCGAGGACCCTGCCGAACTTGGCATCGACCCGACCAAACTTGCCGAGCTGACCGCTCGCGCCAGAGCCGAGGTCGACGACGGCCTCCTGCCGTCCGCCCAGTTCGCCGTGGCCCGGCGTGGGCGCATTGCCCACTTCGAGACATTTGGTGAAGCGACAAACGAGACGCTTTACGGCATCTACTCCTCCACCAAAGCGGTGACCTCCACCGCCGGCTGGCTGATGATCCAGGAAGGCAAACTGGACATCGCACAGCGCGCCGCCGAGATCGTTCCCGAGTTCGGCGCGAACGGCAAAGAGGCAATCACCGTCGAGCAACTCTTTTTGCATACGGCAGGGTTTCCGTCGGCTCCGTTCAGACCCGTCGAATGGCACGATCGCGCGCGCCGCCTCGAACGATTCAGCAGTTGGCGACTGAACTGGGAGCCGGGGTCACGTTTCGAATACCACCCGACCTCGTCGATGTACGTCATCGCCGAGATCGTCGAGCGCCTGTCCGGCGTGCCTTTCCTGACCTTCGTGAAACAACGGATTTTCGAACCACTCGGGCTTGCCGACGAGTTCTGGCTGGGACTGCCCGAACGCGAAGGCGCGCGCGTGGCGGAAGTTGCCATGGCGGGCGAGCCGCCAACGCCGCAGGACTACCGAGATCGCGGTCTGCCTGTGCCACCGCAGACCGAGGTCACCCCCGACGCGCTCACGTCGTTCAACCGTCCGGAGGTCCGCGGCGCGGGCGTGCCCGGCGGCGGCGGCATCAGCAGTGCCGCCGGCATCGCACTGTTTTACCAGGCCCTGCTGAACGGCGGACGAGCCGCAGGCGGTCCGGAAGTCTGGAGCCAGCAGACCATCGATTACGGTCTGACCGTACGCAGCGGCGATCACGTCGACATGATGTACGGCAAGCCCGTCAATCGGGCGCTGGGGTTGTGCGTTGCCGGCGACGCAGACCGGAACCTGCGCGGGTTCGGCCACACCAACTCCAAAGGTGCGTTCGGGCACGGCGGCGCGGGCGGACAGATCGCCTGGGGTGATCCGGCAACCGGCATCTCGTTTGGCTATTGCACCAACGGCCACGATCAGAACCCGTTCCGTCAGGGACGGCGCGGCGTGAGCCTGTCAACGCGGGCTGCTGCACTCCTCGCCTGAGCGGCGGCTCAGATTCGCCGCGCCACGAGCAGGTCACGCACTTCCTGGGTGCGGACCCGCGCTCGTCGTGCAGAGACGACTCGGCCACGTTGGGCCCCTGCCAGTGCCGCTCGAGCTCAAACGGTGCAGGGGCTGGCACCGAACGCAGCCAGAACAGCAGGGATTCGAGATCCTCGATCCACCAGTTCACCGAGTAGCGGGCGAGGCCCACAACCCTCAGGCCACACCGTTCGAACTCCGTCGCGCGGTCATGCAGTGACACCGACCACTCCTCGGGAAAAGTGCCGTCCCATTCGAAACAGTCGAAAAAACTCTGCGCGTTGCCAGCGGCCACCTGCTGTGTGACGAAACAGCCTCCTGGCCGGAGGACTCGCGCAATCTCGGCAGCTTCGTAAGGCGCGTGACGGTTGATCACCGCGTCGAACGACGCGTTCGCGAAACCGAGGGTCTGCGCGTCCATCTGGGCAAACCCGACGTGCCGGACCGAGGCGCTCGCGCAGTTCCTGCGGGCCTCGGCGAGCATCGGCTCCGATCGGTCAACGGCGATGCAGGAGCCAAACAGGTGGGCGTTTCTGACGAGGAGTTCGCCGCCCCCCTACCCTGGTCAAGCACGTGGTCTGACGCTCCGAGCATCCGGACGATG
>PBVL01000193.1 GCA_002728675.1 Gammaproteobacteria bacterium | reverse complement strand
TGCCGGGACAATCCCGGTTTCGACGTCGGGGTGCACCTGACGCTGACGAGCGAATATGACGGGATTCGCTGGTCCGCGCTCGCGGCAACCGATCGTGCGCTTGCTGCCGGGATCGACGTGACCCACATCGACACGCATATGGGTACGGTTGTGCATCCGCGCTATCTGCAGGACTACCTCGACCTTGCCCGCGAGTATGCCGTTCCCGCGTTTCTCCCCCGCCCAGACCGCGAACGGATCGAGGCGTTGCCGCAGAGCCGGGGGTTCGCGGCGGAGTATGTCGCGGCGCTCGACAGCGTCTCGGAGGCGGACACGCCGATGCTCGACGCGATTGTCGTCAATACGCTGCTTCCCCTCGAGGACTACGGCGGGGACAAGCGTGAGTTCTACAGAGACGCGATCCGCGGGATTGGCCCGGGGCTCACGCATCTCCTTTTTCACCCCGCGCACGAAGGCCCTGAACTTGCCGCGGCGACGGGCACGTGGGCGACCCGCAACGCGGACTACGAGGTCTTCTCGGACCCGGCGACGCGGGCCTTCACTGCCGCCGAGGGCATCCACCTCCTCGGCTGTCGTGAGCTACGCGAGGCGCTGCGCAACGCGTAGCAGGTGATGGACGCGCTCGCTGCGTTCAGTCGGTCGCGACGACAATTCTCGCGTCGACCGCGATGGCACCCTTGTCGTGCACGAGCATGGGGTTCAGATCGAGTTCACGCACTTCCGGGTTGGCGGTCACAAACCCCGCAACCTTGAGCAGCGCGTCGGCGATGGCCGCAACGTCGGCGGGCGGAGCGCCGCGAACGCCATCCAGGATGCTGCGCCCCTTGATGTCGTCGACCATCTGTCGCACATCGCGTTCCGTCAGCGGCATGACCCGGAAGGTCACGTCTTTCATGACCTCGACCATCACCCCGCCCAGTCCGAACATGACGACGGGCCCGAACTGCGGGTCGGTTGTCATGCCGACGATGATCTCGGTCCCGGCCGGCGCCATGTTCTGCACGGCAACGCCTTCGATGACGGCGTCGGGTACTGCGCGTTTCGAATTCTCGACGATCGAGGCGAATGCGGCCTCGACAGCGGCAGCGTCCGCGAGATCGAGCACGACCCCGCCGACGTCGCTCTTGTGGGTGATGTCCGGTGAGACCACCTTGAGTGCGACGGGATAGCCAAGCTCGTCGGCGATCGACTTCGCCTCTTCCGCGCTGGCCGCGAGGATGGTCCGCACGACCGGCACCGCCGCTTCGTGCATCAACGTCTTCGCTTCGACCTCGTTTAGCAGTTCGCGGCCCTCGGCGCGTGCCGCCGCGATGATTTCGGTGCCGCTCATGAGCCGTCTCCCGCGTTCGCTTCGCTGCCGAACAGGTCGGGGAGTCCCTCCCGTCCCGCACGCCAGTCCAGAATCTGCGCAACCGTGTGCGCGGCCCGGGTCACGCTCGGGTAGGCGCCGACGCCGCGTTCGTAACAGGCCACCATGAAAGACTTCGGGTCGACGCCCATCATGCGGGCCATCCGTCCGCTCCGGAGAATGCCGACGACCGGCTTGCCGATCGCGGACTCCGTGCGGACCATCAGATCGGCAGCTTCGGCCGCCATGTCGAAGTCGGCCGCGGGATCTTCGCCGGAGCGGTTCCATCGCGAGCGATCGGTCTGGGGCGACAGAAACATGGTATCGATGACGGAGGCGTTGCCAACCGTGGTCAGCATGCGTTCGACGTCCGCGCCGTCAGGAAAGGCATCGATCGGGTTGTTGACGCTGCTGCCCGCGACTGGAATGTATTCGCGCATCTCTGCAACCGCTTCAGGTGGCAGTTTGGGCACTTCGAGGCCGGCACGATCGATCGCGTCTGAAGACAGAACCGCGAAACCGCCGCCGCCGCCTCCAACGAGCGCAACGCCCCGACCTTCGACATAGCGTGTGTTCGTGGAGCAGGCGACGACGAGATCCAGCAGTTCTTCCATTGTCTCGGCGCGCAGGGCGCCCGCCTGGCGGCAGACCGCGTCGAACACCTCAATCGATCCGGCCAGCGAGCCCGTGTGGCTGTGGGCCGCGTGGGAACCGGAACTCGTGCGGCCCCCCTTCAGGATGACGACCGGTTTCACGCGCGCACACTTTTTCAGCGCCTCGAAGAACGCCGGCCCGTCCTGCACACCCTCGACGTATGCGGCGACAACGTTCGACTCGGGATCTTCCGCCGCGTAATCGAGGAAGTGATTCGCGCGCAGGTCCGAGCCGTTGCCGTACGAGACGACTTTCGAGAAACGGACCCCTCGGGTGGTCAGGTCGTGCACGATTTCGCCGGCGTTGGCCCCTGACTGCGAGAGCAGAAACACGCTGCCCGAATCCATCGGGAAGCCGTCCATGAAGGCCAGGCGACTCGACGGCACGTAGAGGCCCATGCAGTTGGGGCCGATGACGCGAATGCCGGCGTCCTTGAGCTTGCCCACCATGGTCCGCTCCATGTCGGCCATGTTGGCGTCTCCCGTCTCGGAGAAGCCGGCCGTAAAGAAGTGGATGGAGCGAACGCCTTTTTCGATGCACTGATCGACCAGAGCGGGCACAACCGGTGCCGGGACCTGCGAGATGACGTGATCGACGGGGTCCGGGGTGTCCAGCAGCGAGGGGTAACACGTCGCGTCGCCGATCTTGTCGACCTTGGGATTGATCGGATAGAGACCGCCAACCTCCGGGTAACCCGCCTCGAGCATCGAGTGGTAGAAGCCGCGCATTCGCGCGGCGTCAGGGTTGGAGGGGACGCCGACAACGGCGACGGCCCGTGGATGGAAGATCGGGTCGAGTGGGTGTGATGACAAGAGGGCGGCTCCGCGTTGCAACGGGCGCGGATACTACCATCCACGGGCACCGGGCAACGGGGGGAGGTGGCCCTGGTCTGCGCGGACAGGCCGCGCGCGTCGTCTCTCCCAGGTCCCAGGGTCATCTCCGGCCTGTGGGCCGCCGTCCATGCTGGCTCCGGGCGCTTCTCGCGCCGTGGATTGGGCGCTTGGCTGCCTTACTGGTTGCACTCTGCGTGCGAATCGCGCAATCTCCGCGCATCCAAGACCCGGGGAATAACAATGGTTAAGCCAGTCATCTCGATTCTGGCGGTGACAGCGCTGATTGTCGTGTTTGGAGTCGTCATGGTGATGTATGCACCGTCTGGCAAAAAGCTCGCCGGCGAGCAGGTCTACAACGTCAAGATGAAGGCTGATCGCGGCCAGGCCGGCCACTGATCCGGTATTTCCTGCTCGGCGCTCAGCCGGGCATTCCTGTCAACGGCTGCGCCGGCCCGACTGAACTCCCCAATCTGATATCCAGTCATGGAAATCGAAGTCATCTGTACCGGTGACGAGGTGCTGACCGGCAAGACGGTCAACACCAACTTCTCCTGGATCACCAACAAACTCGAGACCTACGGCCTTGTGGTCCGTCGCGGCGTGACCGTTGGTGACGACCGTGAGGAACTGCTGCGCGCGTTTCGGGATGCCGGAGCGCGGGCTGACGTGGTCATCGTCAACGGAGGTCTGGGTCCGACCGTTGACGATCTGTCCCAGGAGGTTGCCGCGGAGGCGGCGGGCGTGGAACTGGTCCTCAACGAGACCTGGCTTGCCCGCCTCCACGAGATGTTCACCGCGCGCGGGCGCACGATGACCGAGAACAACAAAATCCAGGCGATGCTGCCCGAAGGCGCGGAACTCGTCGACAATCCGGTCGGTACCGCATGCGGCTTTGGTGTCGACATCGGCCAGGCGCGTTTCTATTTCACGCCGGGCGTGCCGCGCGAGATGCGGCGGATGGTCGACGATGAGCTGCTGCCGCGCCTCCTGAAGCGGAGCGGAGAGCGGCGGTTCATTCATCTGAAGCGCTTTCACTCCTACGGCCTCGGCGAGTCCCACGTCGATGAGATGCTCACCGGTGTCGAGGACATGGCACCCGACGGCAGCGTGAAACTCGGCTTTCGCACGCACTACCCGCAACTCGAAACGAAACTGCTGGTCAGCGCGCCGGACGAGCCGGGCGCGTTCGAGCGCCTCGCGCCATTGGTGGATGAAGTCCGCGCGCGGCTGGGCAACTTCATCATTGCCGAGGATGACGACTCCCTCGAAGGCGTCATTCACAAGACGCTGAGCGCGGCCGGACAAAGTCTTGCCGTCGTGGAGGACTTCACGGGAGGCCAGGTGGCTGCCCGCCTGACGTTGGTCCCGGGCGGCGAGTCCGTGCTGAGCGCGGGTCATGTTGCACCTGCGGATGAATCCCGCGCGCGTTTGCTGGGCGGCCCCGTGGATGCTGACGGACCGGAGCTCGCGGCGCAGCTGGCGCGGGCGGCCCGTACAGCAGCTGGCGCAACGTTTGGTCTGGCGTCAGTGTGCGAGGCGGTCGCGGATGAGCTGACCGAGTCGATCACAATTGCCATTACGATCGACTCGGCGGACGGTTCCGCGACGAAGGTGTCGCGGTTCGCCGGGGCGCGTGACTGGATGCGCCTTGGCGCGGTCGAGATGACGCTCGACTGTCTGCGGCGTTACCTCGAAGACCGACCGCTCGAACAGAAGAACGACTTCGAACGCTGACAGTCGGGCTGTCGGCTGAAGGCCTGACTGACCTTCAGCCAGCGTCCGGACATCAGCCCGCCGGCGCAGGCTCGGCACCCGGCACGTTCTCTTTCCGTCGTTCCGTCAGGTCCTCCAGCATCTCCGCGTGGCGCTCGGGCGTCAGTCGATACTGGGTGTAGAACAGTACGGAGATGAATCCGAGCGACGCAATCATCGGGCCGTAGAAGAGACCCATGTTGGTCAGTGTCTCGGCGGGAACGTCCGCGGCGGTGCGGATGTGATCACCCACCGGCCAGTCGATGATCTCGAGCGCCCAGCCGGCGATGATGCCGCCGAAGCCGCTGGTTGCCTTGGCCGAGAAGGCAACCGCGGCGAAGAACGCGCCTTCCTGGCGGCGTCCCGTGTTGTGCTCATGCTCGTCGCACACGTCGGCCATCATCGAACCGTAGCCGACGTTCGCCTGGGCGGTCGCGAAGCCCTGCAGGATCTTCATCACCACCAGAAGCGGCAATACAGTCTGCATGCTGCCGCCGAAGAGCTCGACCGTGTCCGAGTTCTCCGGGAACCAGCCGAGGAGTCTCAGCACGACCGGCAGCGTCTGGAAGAAGGCCCATGACAATCCGCCGACGATAAGGCACGCCTTTTTGCCCCACGTGGCGAAGAGACTCACCGACACGGTGGTCCCAAGCGCGTTGCCAATCGCGTAGGCGACGATCACCGGCAGGATGATCGAGTCATCGAGTTCCCAGAAGTAGGTGAACATGTAGATGTCGAGCGTGCCGGTTACCCCCACCATCACAAAGACGACGAACACGCCCGTGAACAGGAAGCGGAAGTTCCGGTTGCTCGCGACGTCCATGAAGTCCCGGAACATCTGTTTGAAGATCTGAACCAGCGAGAGCTTCGTTGTCTCGACTACCTGAGGCAGGTGCGGAATGCACTCGCGGGTGCCCCATGCGCTCCAGAAGATGGTGCCCGCGACCACAAGGGCCATGAACATGGCCCATGGTTCGTAGGCGCCCGGGTTGAAGCGGCCCTCTCCTTCGCCGAAGTACCGGGAGAAAACGAGGAAGAAGGTAAAGAGCGCAACCAGTCCGCCGATGTTCGAGAAGAACTGCCGATACGCGACCAGCGCGGACCGATCCCGCGGGTCTTCGGTGATCTCCGCGCCCAATGCCAGGTGCGGCACGTGGTACGCCGACATCATCGTGCGGGCGAGGTTGGTAAAGACCGCAAGCCAGATAAAGAGTCCCGTCTCCGAGGTCACCAGCGGGTAGAACAGCAGGAAGAAACAGATCGCGAGCGGCACGAACGAGGCGTACATGAACGGGTGCCGGCGCCCGAGACGTGACCGCCAGTGATCGGACACGGAGCCCGCAATCACATCGGAGAAGGCGTCGGCCATGACGGCGAGGCCAATGGCCGTGCCGGCAAGCCCAGGGCTGAGGCCCAGAATCTGGCTGTAGTAGAACAGCAGGAAGAAGCTGAGACCGGTCCCGAACACACCCTCGCCGGCCTGACCGACGCCGTATGCGACCTTGAAATTGAAGGAGAGCTTCCCCATGGCTTACCGCCGAATCGTTTTCTTGTGCGCCGATACTACACCGCGTGGGCTCGGCGATGGCGTTGCGCGTACTCAGCGCAATGCGTTGTCCACGAACGCCCGCCACTGCGGGTACTCGGTCCAAGCCTCGTCGTTCTATACGACATCGAGGTCCTTGCGGGCCGCCTTCTGATCGACGTCGCCGCGCAGGACGCGATGGAGGTAGGTGAATGCCGAGGCACGGTAGTTGGCGAAACAGTGCACGAGCACGTGTTTGTCCTGCGCGGCGTCCATCACCGCGAGGAACAGTTCGAGGTCGGCTTGTGTCGGTGACTCCCAGACGACAGGGATATTGACGTACGGGATCCCGGCCTCGGCGACGGCAAAGGTTTCGTCGCGATTCTGTTCGGGGTTGGCGACGGCGAGGTTCACGATGAGCTCCACGCCCGCATCGCGCAGGAGCGGCACGTGAGCGGGCGCGATCTGACCAGCGGTGACGAGCCGGTCATCGATCCGATGATAGTTGTAGACGTCACCGAGCGATGGCGGTGTGTCCGAGTGGTGATCCGCTGAGACAGGCGCCGCGAGCAGCCAGCAAGCGAGTGCCCACCAACCTGAGGTCGTCATGCGCCCGGCGCCAGTTGCTGTGTTGACTCGGCCGCGGCTTCGATATCGCTCCAGTCCCAGAGCTGCGCGATGGTCTCGACGTCGGCCCACCGCTCGCGCTGGTCTGCGTAGTGGGGGCTCCCGGGATGACCGGATGCGCCAAGCGGCACGATCCATCGCGACTTCGTCCAGTCGGACGGGTCGTGAATGTAGCGGTTGACGGACATCAGAATGGACGTGAACGGGGCCGACATTGCATAACCTCCCGCCAGCGGAGTGTCCGGGTCGCCGTGTGTCGCGATGCCGGGCGGGTCGAGCAGCGCCGCGGACTCCCCGAACACACGGGACAGCGGATGGCGCGGTCGCGTCATGTGCACGCTGCCCCAGATCCATGCGCTCGTCTCATCACCCAGGCGTTCCCGCAGCATCCGCACGCCACCGGCCAGCGCGGCCTCGATGGCATCAGGCCAGGTGACGCCCGGCGGCAGCAAAGTCGGATCGTCTGCCGCCATCGCGGTCATCGCGCGGGCACCCAGTTGGCCGAGGTGTGTCGCCGCGCCACACCCAATGCCGCTTGCCGCCGACAGCCCTTCGCGC
>PBVL01000192.1 GCA_002728675.1 Gammaproteobacteria bacterium | reverse complement strand
GCAAGGTGGCGCTCGATGATGCGGGCATCAACATCCCGTATCCGCAACGCGACGTTCACGTCTACAACCACTCGGCCTGACGCTGTCAGGCCACGTGGCCGACGCGGTTCGCACGACCACTCCGCTGGGTGACGTTGCGGGTCTGCGTCGCGATCGTCACTGCGCGTTTCTCGGGCTTCGCTTTGCGGCGCCGCTGGATGCCTCGGTCCGATTTCGGCCGGCAGGGTCGGCGTTACCGCACGCGGGCGTCTACGAAGCGACGCACTTTCGTGCCTCCAGTCTGCAGGGCGAGCACCGCATTGCGGGCTTTGCAGCCTCCGGACCCACTGCCGAAGACTGCCTCTATCCGTGTACACGCCGGCAGCGGATGCCGGCGCACGACCGGTGATGGTGTGGATTCACGGAGGCGGGCTCGGCTCCGGCTCGGGTTCGGAAGCACTCTACGACGGCGGCTTCCTCGCGGCCCGTTGCGGTGTTGTGGTGGTCACGATCCACTATCGCCTCGGCATGTTCGGCTTTGGCTCTCCGGGCGATGCGGCTCGTTCCGCATGGGGCGCCAAGGCCAACACCGGGCTGCTCGATCAGGTCGAGGCGTTACGCTGGGTGCAGGGCAACATCCGCGCCTTTGGCGGCGATCTCGGCAACGTCACCGTATTCGGCGAGTCGGCCGGTTCCGCCGCCGTTGCCTGCCTGCTTACGATGCCCGCCCGCGCGCGGGTTGTTCCACAAGGCCATCATGCAGAGTGGCGCAGGGGATCCTGCAGCCTACGAGGCCATGGCGGAGCGCAGCGGCGCCGTATTCGGGTCAATCGGAGTCGACCCCGCAGACGCGAACCTGATCCGTTCGCTTACGCCCGAGGCGCTGGTCAGGGCTGGCCAGGAGAGTGAATCGGGCACGCGGGGGTGCGGCCTCACACTCGACCCGGAGACGCTCCCCGGGCCGCTAATGTCAGGTGAGGGACGTGTGGATGTGCCGCTCCTGATTGGCACGAATCGTGATGAGTCGCGATTGTTCAACGTGTTCCGGGGCCGGCCGGAACTGGGCGATGCGGAACTCGTCGCCGGCGTGGGTGCGCTCTGCGCCGTGCAGCCTGACGAGGCGAGCAGCATCCTGCGGACGTTCCGCGATTCCCGTGCGCAAGCGGGCCTTGGTACCGACAATCACGCGCTGTACGACGCGGTTGCGACGGTGCGTGCGTTTCGTCTGCCGTCGGTTCGCTTCGCCGCAGTGCATCGTGCCCCGGTGTATCAGTATCTGTTTGACTGGGAGTCACCCGCCATGCGTGGTGCGCTCGGCTCCTGTCACGCGCTCGAGATGCCGTTTGTGTTCGGCACGCTGTCCGCGCCAACGCAGGATCGGTTCGCCGGCACCGGCGAGGCGGTGCGTGCGCTGGCGCGGACGATGATGGATGCCTGGAGTGCCTTCGCGCGCTCGGGCGACCCGACGACGGACCAGCTTGGCTGGCAGCCTTACACGCAGACTGCCCGCAAGACCATGCGGCTGGGGCGGGAATGCGGGATGGGGCCCGGACCGTTCGCCGTCGAACGGGAAGTCCTCGAACCCTATTGCTGAGTGTGTTGCGCGCGGCGCGCCCTGCCGTCCTGCCGTACGGGCGACCTGATATAGTCCCCGGCAAAAAAGGGGGTATTCGATGGACGCCATCAAACTGAAACGCGCGCTCAAGCGCGGCGAGCACGTGTTCGGCTTCATGAGCTCGGCGATGGCGTCGGCACGTTGGGCCGGTTCGCTGCGTGGAAGCACGGCGGACTACTGCATCATTGATTCGGAACACGGCTCGAGGGACCGTACCGAGATCCAGACCCTGATCCGGATGCTGCGAGCCTCGGACGTCACCCCGATCGTGCGGATTCCCGTGCCAAAGGCCGAGTACGTCGCCATGGCGCTCGACGCCGGCACGGCAGGCATCCTCGCCCCGTATTGCGAAACCGTCGAGCAAGTCGAAGAGGTTGTCGCGACCGGCAAGTGGCATCCGCTCAAGGGTGAGTACCTGACCCGGGCGGTCCGCGACAACGTTTTTCCCAGTGCCGAGACGAAAAAGTACCTGCAACGCCGGCACCGGGAGTCGCTGGTCGTCATCGGTATCGAGTCCGAGCCTGCGTACGAGAATCTCGAGAGCATCCTGGAGGTCGGCGGCATCGATGGCGTCTTCGTGGGTCCGAACGACATGTCGACGTCGCTCGGCATTCCGGACGACTACTCCAATCCGAAATACCGCAAGGTCGTCAAAGACATCATCAGGCGCTGCGAGGCGCGCGGCATTCCCGTCATGGTTCACCAGCAGACCGTCGACACGTCTGCGGCCGCGATCAAGCTCGGGTCGCGATTCGTGTTGCACGCGACCGATGCCGGGATGCTGCAGAGGGCGGTGGCCGGCGAGCTGAACGAACTGCGCAAGGTCGCCGGGAAGAGCGCAGGGAAGCTGCGCAACACGGTCGACGTCGTCTGACACGCGAACGCGCCGTGTCTGCACTTCTGCGGGTCATGTTCGTGGCGGTGGCGCTGACCATGGCGACGGCACAGGCGTCGACGGACTATGCCCACGGCACCTCGTTCCTTGCGCCACTCAAGTACACCGCCAACTTCGGCCATTTCGAGTACGCGAACCCGGTGGCACCGAAGGGCGGCATCGTACGCTTTCCCGAGTTGGGGACGTTCGACAGCTTCAACAACATGCTCGACAAGGGTCGGCCGCCAAGCGGGGTATCGTTTACCGGCGTCAACAACCTCATCTATGACCGATTGCTCGAACCGGCGATCGATGAGTCGGCCAGCTTCTACGGGCGGCTTGCCGAGGGTGTGTGGATTGCTGACGACTACAAGGAGGCGCGATTTCTGCTGCGGGAGGGCGCGCGTTGGCACGACGGTCGTCCGATCACCGTACAGGATGTGAAGTTCACCTTTGATACCTATCGGGACAGCGCGTCTGCTGGAATTCGTACGGCGCTGCGTGATCTGGAAACGGTGGAGATCACCGGGCCGCGTGAAATCCGCTTCGTGGCAAGTGCCAAGTCGGTCGGCAATCCCAATCTGCCGTTTGCGATCGGCAGTTTTCCGATTCTCCCGAAACATTACTGGGCATCGCGGGACATCACCCGGACGACCGTGGAGCCGCCGCTTGGCAGCGGCCCGTATCGCGTGGGTGAACATGTCCTCGGACGCTATGTCGTGTACGAGCGTGTGGACGATTACTGGGGGCAGGACATTCCGGTCAATCGGGGTCGCTACAACTTCGACCGGGTGAAGTTCGACTATTTTCGCGACGAGGCGATCATGCTCGAGGCGCTGAAGGGAGACGTGCTCGATGTCCGGCACGAGACCGTGTCGAAAGCGTGGACCAACGAATACAACTTCCCTGCAGTCCAGGCCGGCTACTTCAAGAAGGAACTGATCATTCTCGAACGCCCCTGGGGGATGTGGTGGCCGGTCATCTGGAACCTCGACAAGCAACGGTTTCAGGACATTCGCGTGCGGGAAGCGCTGTGGCTCCTGAACGACTTCCCCTGGGAGAACAGGGTACTGCTGTTCGGCTTCTACAAGCCGGCGGACAGCTTCTTCTACAACTCACCGATGGCGCAGAGCGGGCTGCCGGATGAAGCCGAGCTCGAACTGCTGGAGCCGCTGCGCGGACAGATTCCCGACCGCGTATTCACCGACGTGTGGCAGCAGCCGCAGACCGACGGCTACGGCTACAACCGTGAGAACTTCGCTCGGGCCCTCGAACTGTTCGCCGAAGCCGGCTGGGTGCTGCAGGACGGCGTACTCACACATGAGGCCACGGGTGAGCCGTTCGAGGTCGACTTCATCTTCGTCTCGCCGATGCTGCTGCGCAGCAAGCTCAACTACATGTCGACGCTCAACAAAGTAGGTATCGCCACGACGGCCCGCTCTCCGGAGGTGTCGAACTGGGAATACCGCATGCGGAAGGGCATGTTCGACGGCGGCGCGGCGAACTACATCCCGAGCAACACGCCGGGCCTCGAACTCCGAAACCGGTTCAGTTCACACTCCGCGAACCAGGAATACGCGCAGAACTGGCCGCGAATCCGCAATCCCGCGGTCGATACGTTGATCGACAAAGTCCTCCAGTCACGTGATCAGGCATCATTTTATGCCGCGACGCGCGCACTGGATCGGGTATTGCTGTGGAATTTCTATTACATTCCGGGGATGGCGCAGCCGGGGTTCCGGCTCGTGTACTGGGACAAGTTCGGACAACCGGACGACGTTCCCAATCTGCAGCGTGTCGCGTGGATCGATACGTGGTGGTGGGACGAGGCAAAGTCGGCACGGGTCCGCGAGGGGATGGCGGAGCTGACCGGAGCCCGGCAGTCGAACAGGACAGGCAACGAAAGACAATGACAAGAACAACAAACGACGCCCGCTCTCTGCGGACACGGAGCGGATAGATGGGCCGCTACATAGCCAAACGTATTGCGCTGATCCTGCCGACTCTGTTTGGGATCATTCTGATCAACTTCGTCATCGTTCAGTTCGCGCCGGGAGGACCGGTCGAGCAGATCATTGCCCAGGTCACGACCGGAAACGTGTCCGCGACCTCGGGGATCAGTGGTGGTGGCGACTCGGGGGTGACGGACACGTCCGTCGATACCGGGGCCAACGCGGACCTTGGTAGCTACGGGCTCGACCCGGAGCTCATCAAGGATCTCGAGCGACAGTTCGGCTTCGACAAGCCGGCACACGTCAGGTTCGCTGAGATGGTCTGGAATTATGCCCGACTGGACTTCGGCACCAGCTTCTTCCAGGACCGGCCGGTGATTGAACTCATCGTCGAGCGTATGCCGGTCTCAATTTCGCTCGGTCTGTGGTCGGTGTTGTTGATTTACGGCATTTCAATTCCGCTGGGCGTGGCGAAAGCCGTCCGCGACGGCACCCGGTTCGATCTCTGGACGAGTTCGTTGATCTTTGTCGGCTACGCAATTCCGGGGTTCCTCTTTGCGGTCATGCTCATCGTCGTCTTCGCCGGTGGCAACTATTTCGATATCTTCCCGCTGCGCGGACTCACCTCGGAGAATTTCGAGGAACTGTCGACGTTTGGCCAGATCAAGGACTACTTCTGGCATCTGGCACTCCCGATTACCGCGCTGACGATCGGTGGCTTCGCAACGCTGACGATGCTGACGAAGAACTCCTTCATGGAGGAGATCAATAAACAGTTTGTCCTGACAGCCCGGGCGAAAGGTCTGACAGAGAAACGGGTGCTGTATGGCCACGTGTTTCGCAATGCAATGCTGATTGTCATCGCGGGCTTCCCCTCGGCGTTCGTCGGCATCTTCTTTACCGGATCGCTTCTGATCGAGGTGATCTTCTCGCTCGATGGGATGGGGCTCCTGTCGTTCGAGGCGCTGGTCAAACGGGACTACCCGATCCTGTTCGGGACGATGTTCTGTTTCACCCTGATCGGACTGGTCATGCACCTGATCGGCGACCTGACCTATGTGCTCGTCGATCCACGCATCGACTTCGAATCGCGCGACTGAGGTGACGCTGATGACGCCAATCACACAACGACGCATCGGGCAGTTCAAGGCAAACCGGAGAGGGTATTACTCGCTTTGGGTGTTCATGTTCCTGTTCGTCCTGTCGCTCTTCGCCGAGTTCATCGCGAACGACAAGCCAATCCTGATGAGTCACAACGACGAGCTCTGGATGCCCGTGCTCTTCGCATATACAGAGGAGGATCTCGGCGGGGAGCTTCCGATCGAAGCCCAGTACACGGATCCGTTTGTCCAGGACCTGGTCAAGGCGAGCGGCGGATGGATGGTGTGGCCCCTCATTCCGTTTACCTACAATCGTGCCGACCTTTACATCGAACAGTCCGCGCCGGCGCCGCCATCGGCCCGCCACTGGCTCGGCACCGACGACAGCGGCAAGGACACGCTTGCGCGGCTGATCTATGGCTTCCGGTTGTCGGTCCTGTTCGGGGTCACGCTGACGATCCTCTCGTCGATGATCGGGGTCACGGTCGGCGCGCTGCAGGGCTACTTTGGCGGCCTCGTTGACCTGTTCGGACAGCGCCTTGTGGAGATCTGGGCAGGGTTGCCGGTCCTGCTGCTGCTCATCATCCTGGCGAGCATCGTCGAGCCGAACGTATTCTGGCTGTTGGGGATTCTGACCCTGTTCAGCTGGATGCCGCTTGTCGGGGTGGTTCGCGCGGAGGTCCTGCGGACACGTAATTTCGAATACGTTCGCGCCGCACGGGCACTCGGTGTTCGCAACATCGAACTGCTGAAGCGACATGTCTTGCCGAACGCCATGGTCGCAACGCTGACGTTCGTGCCGTTCATCCTGAGCGGTGCCGTGACGACGCTGACTGCGCTGGACTTTCTCGGCTTCGGACTGCCCGCCGGGTCGCCTTCGCTCGGTGAACTGCTGGCGCAGGGCAAGGCAAATCTGCACGCGCCATGGCTTGGGCTGACTGGGTTCGTCACCCTCGGCGTCATGCTGACGCTGCTCATCTTCATTGGGGAGGGTGTCCGCGACGCTCTTGACCCGCGTCGAATCAACGTCTCGGGCGAAGGCCGGGCCGCGGCCTGACGACGCCCTTCATCCATTTCACAGGAGGAACACCATGTCCGAAGAAGCACTGCAGAAGGCATACGAGGTCATGCAAGGCCGTATTGGCGAGCAAACGAGCCAGTCCGAGTGGTTCGAAATCACGCAGGAGCGCGTCAACGATTTTGCCGATGTGACGCTGGATCACCAGTGGATTCACGTGGACGTCGAGCGCGCTAAGGCCGGCCCGTTCGGAGCACCGATTGCGCACGGGCAGTTGACGCTTTCCATCATGGGGCATCTCCCGCGTGCGGCCGAAGCATCCATGGAGGGTCCGAAGATCGAGGGCCAGAAACTGTCGATCAACTACGGGTTCGACAAGGTCCGGTTCCCCTCGCCGGTCCCGGTAGGCGCTAGGATTCGGACGACGGGCACGCTCAAGCGCGTTGAAATCAAGGGCGGCATGATCGAAACGATGAACGAGCTCGTTGTCGAGATTGAAGGCCAGGAGAAACCCTGCTGCGTCGCCGAGAGTCTGGGACGCATGGTGTTCTGACGCGCTCGTGCGCATTCTGAGCTGGAACGTCAACGGCCTGCGGGCGTGTGCCCGAAAGGGTTTCGTCTCGGTCCTCGACGCGTCGGGGGCCGACTTCTTCGGCGTGCAGGAGGTGCGCGCCTTTCCGGAACAGCTGGACCCCGCTGTCAGGCAGCCGGACGGCTGGCATGCGTCATTCAGTTCCGCTGAAAGGCCGGGCTACAGCGGCGTCGGCCTGTACTCGCGGCGGGCTCCTGATTCGGTGATCACGTCGCTGGGCGATGCCCGGTTCGATGTTGAGGGCCGGTTCCTTATGGCCCGTTTCGGGCGCACCTCGGTGGCAACCGTCTACTTCCCCAAGGGCAGTGGCAAAGAGCGCGACAACAGCCGCGTGCCCTACAAGCTCGACTTCTACGCGGCCGTATTTGACCGCCTGGCGAGCGCCCGACGGTATGGGCCCGTCTACGTCATGGGTGACTACAATACCGCCCATGAGGAGCTGGACCTCGCGCGGCCGGCGACGAACAGGAAGTCCAGCGGGTTTCTGCCCGAGGAACGTGCGGAACTGACGCGGTGGTTCGACGCCGGCTGGGTCGACGTGTTCCGCAGACAGCATCCCGATGAACCCGGGCACTACACGTGGTGGCGTCAGTGGGGTGGAGCGCGTGAGAACAACGTGGGTTGGCGCATTGACTACGTGCTGTGTTCGCCATCGGCCGCAAAACGTGTGACCGCCAGCTACATCCTCAAGGACATCGAGGGTTCTGATCATTGCCCGCTGGGCGTTGATACGTCCGATTAGGCCGTCCGTCACCGAGCGGCGAATAGTCGCGACAGATGGTGATTGCACCCTCTTAAACTGTGGAGACGTTCACTAAATCTCGGGCGCCGAGCGCGTACGCTTGTAAGCGTTTCATTACAAGAACGAGCGAACGTCATGGGGAATGGTGTAGTAAGAATTGGAGCCGCGATGCTCTGTATGCTCATCGGAGCAGTCGCAAATGCCAGTCAGGATCGGTTGCTCAGATACTTTGACCTGTTGGCTGGCGACGCGGCGGGACACGTCGCAGAAGCACGCTATCTGACAGAAACCGAGCGCGGCCACATGACCGAGTATCTGGCAGGCGCCGGTCCCGAGCTGACCGCGCGGTTCCTGGAGGTCACGCAGCGGCTCGGCTGCAAGAATGGTCCGGTGGCCGCGGAGCAGCAGAACTACCGGTGGCACATTTTCGTGGAAATATACGCCGCCCATGTGCGTCAGGCGCTGCACCGCTTCGAACTCCTCTACGGGGACAGGGCTGACCGAGTACTCGCTGGCCTCCCGGGTAGGGCGTCCGGGACTGCTCCCGACATGACAACCATCGTGCAGACTAACCTTGCTGCATGCGGGGGCATGCCGGAGCTGCAGACCGCACATTCCGACTAGCAGCGACGAACGGTTGGGGAACCGGGTGAACGCTCAGTAAAGGGCCTGTCGTCCGGGCTAGAATTCCTCGTTACCCGAGCCACCGGTTCGGGACGGACTGCGGGGACGACGGTGAAGAACAGGGCGAGCGGTGTCGCACAGACTGCGTCTTGGCTCGCGCTCGCGTTCCTCGCTTGTTGCGCAATCGCATCGTCAGCGTCCGGCGCGACGACGCCCACCGCCGTCGGAGGGATCCTCGACCTGCGTGACTGGAACTTCGACAAAGATGGACCGGTGCCGCTTGCCGGGGAGGTGGAGTTCTTCTGGGGCAGTCATCTCGCCAGCCGTGAAGTGCCGCTCGCGACTGCGGATGGTGGACTCGACTACACCACAGTCCCGGCGAGCTGGAACGAACACGTCCATCTGGGCGAGATGGTGGGCTCGTACGGAATTGCGACCTATCGCGTCAACGCGCTGGTTCCGGAAAGGAGCCCGGTTGCGCTCAAGGTCCCGGAACTCGGCACCGCGTACCGGCTGCTGATTGACGGCACCGCGGCGCTCGAGATTGGTCAGCCGGGTCCTGTGAAGGAAAAAACCATTCCCCGCTACGCTCCGGGATTCCTGCAGTTCACGCCAGGACAGCTACGGGTCGAGTTGCTGTTTCAGGTCTCCAAATATCACCACCGGCTCGGAGGCCTGTGGCTGCCGATCCAGATCGGTACTCCGGCGCAACTGCAGGAAGAACGCGAAAAGGCGGTTGCGCTTGATGTGGCGTTGTTCGGTTGCGTGCTCGTGCGGGGTCTCTACAACCTGGTGCTGTTTGTGGTTCGGCGTGAAAACAAGTCGAACCTTTATCTTGGCGTCTTATTGCATTTTGATCGCCGTTCGAGCGGCTCTGGCTGGCGAGCGATTCGCGACGCTCGTCATGCCTGATCATGGCCATTCGTCACGAACAGGATGGCGCGATGTTTCTTCTTTGCGCCTTTGTATTGATGCTCCTGACAGTCGTGAACGACATTCTGGTCAACAATGCCGTGATGGACGGGGTATTGCTCTTCCACTTCGGCATCTTCACGTTTGCGTTTCTGCAGAGCGCGTTGCTGACCTATCGCTTCAACCAGTCCTTCCGGATCATCAAGCGACAGCGGGAAATGCTGCAGGCGTCGAACATCAAACTGCGGACCCAGGAGAAGCTGCGCGAGGAAGCCGAACAGGAGTCCATCTCGCTCAGCGAACGGATCGTCAGGTCAGAGAAGATGGAGACGATCGGACTTCTGGCCGGCGGTGTTGCGCACGACTTGAACAACATCCTGTCGGAAGCGGTCACATACCCGGAATTGGCAATGCTCGACCTCCCTGAAGACAGCCCGATCAAACGGCCGCTGGAACTGACGCGACAGGCGGGCCTGCGGGCCGCCGCGGTGATCGAAGACCTGCTGACTCTGACGCGACGGGGGGTTGTCGCGCGGGAAGTGCTTGATCTGAACGAGGTGATCAAGGGGGAGCTGCGGTCGGTCGCGTACCAGTCACTCTCCGAAGCGCACCCGCGGGTCAGCGTGATCACCGAGCTCAGCCCTGATCTTGATCGCATCGAGGGCTCGCCCGCGCACCTTTCCAAATCCCTGATGAATCTGCTCTCGAACGCCTTTGAAGCGGTGTCGGACCAGGGCCTGGTCACCTTGTCGACCCGCAACGAGTCGATTGAAGGGCGTGAACTCTTCTACAGCGAGATCGCGGACGGCGACTACGTCGTTTTCACCATTGAGGACGAAGGTGACGGGATCGAACCTGATGACCTCGACCGACTCTTCGAGCCCTTCTTCACGACCAAGGTACTCGGGCAGAGCGGCACGGGCCTCGGCATGGCGGTGGTCTGGGGGGTTGTGAAAGATCACGGGGGGGTGATGATCGACATTCTTTCGCAGAAAGGTGACGGCACACGCTTCGAGATCTACCTCCCGAGGACGTTGCAGCAAATGCCCAAGCCGGAACGTCCGGTGCCTTTTGACAGAGTTGATGGGTGACGGGGAAGAGATTCTGATCGTTGACGACATGCCGGCTGAAGGCTCTTCTTCCGCTGAGGGCTCAGATCCCCAGGGCGGGGTTGGCGGTTGGCAATGAAAACGGAGGCGATCCTGTTCGACGCGGACGGTGTCATCCAGATGCCAGCGCGAAGTGTCGAGGCGATGATGCGCGACGTCTTCGGTCACCTGCCGCAGGACTATCGGGCACTCGTCAGAGACATCGTCGAGACCGAGAAGCCGTGTCAGTGGGGTGACGGGGAGTTTGCCGCCCGACTGCCCCCGGTTCTTGCCGGCTGGGGCTATGGGGCGGGAACCGCGCAGCGCCTCATTCGCGCGTGGACCACCGTCCACGTGAGCGATGAGATCCTGTCCGTCATCGACGCGCTGCGGAGCCATACTCCTTGCTGGCTGGCGTCGAATCAGGAACCGTCGCGTGCCCGACACATGTCGGAACGGCTCGGTTACCGCAACGTCTTCGACCGGGAGTTCTACTCCTGTGATCTGGGCGTCGCGAAGCCCGATCCGGCCTACTTCGCATCGATTGCCGAGAGCGCGGCCGTCGCGCCCGATGCCCTTGTCTTCGTGGACGACCGGGAGGAGAACGTTGTCGCGGCGCGGACATGCGGATTGCGCGCCGCGGTATTCAATCTTCGTCACGAGGACGCGCCCGCTGATGCGCTGAGAGCGGTGTTGGGCTCCCTCGGTGTCGAGTCCGGGTTGAACCCGTAAGATCCGCGGGGCGCCGGCGGCAAAGGCCGTAACGTCTTGAAGTTCGTCAAAGGCGGCCATAAGGTGAGGATTCGGGCGCGTGCGCCAGGCGTGCCCGGTTTCAAGCAGAACATCAGGGGGAACCATGGCACGCATCGCAACTTTCATGCTGTCCGCGGCGCTCGCGTTTGGCGCGGGCGCCAACGGCGTCCAGACAGTCGACGACTTCACGCTCATCGATCACGGCGGCGAGGCCCACCGGTTGTCGTACTACGCGGACGCACCCGCGGTTGTCCTGTTTGTCCAGGGCAACGGCTGCCCGATCGTGCGCAACGTGTTGCCGGACCTGAAGGCTGTCCGGGATCGCTTCGAGCCCCGGGGCGTCCGTTTTCTCATGTTGAACGCGAATCTGCAGGACACGCGTCAGGCGATCGCGGAAGAAACGCAGGAGTGGGGCATCGACTTTGACGTGCTGCACGACGAGGCACAGCTCGTCGCAACCTCCCTCGAAGTGGAGCGCACGGCGGAGGTGTTCGTCATCGAGCCAAAGACGATGCAGATTGTCTATCGCGGGGCGGTGAACGATCGACTGACGTACGAACGTCAGAAGAAAGAGGCGAGCAAACACTACCTCGCGGACGCGCTGACGCAAACGCTCGAAGGCAAGGACGTTGCCACCCCCCACGTTGCCGCACGTGGGTGTCTCGTGAATCTGGAACCTGAAGCCGAGGTCGCGTCCTACACTGACACCATTGCGCCCATGCTGAAGGACCACTGTGCGGAGTGTCATCGGCCCGGAGGCATTGGCCCTTGGGCAATGACCTCGCACGCGATGGTCAAGGGATTTGCACCGATGATCCGCGAAGTCGTGCGCACGCGACGGATGCCTCCCTGGCACGCCGATCCGGCTGTCGGACACTGGCAGAATGATGGAGGGCTGGCAGCATCCGACGCGAAAACGCTTGTCCGCTGGATCGAGGCGGGTGCACCGCGCGGCAAGGGCCCTGATCCTCTGGAAACCGTTGTGGCGGCGGATGAGGACTGGCCACTTGGCGAACCGGATCTCGTCGTGGACATACCGGCCTTCGATATCCCGGAAGCAGGGGTTGTCGACTATCAGTTCCCGGTGGTTGCCAATCCCCTGGACGAGGATGTCTGGGTGCGCGCGATTACCATCCTGCCGGGTGCGACCGAAGTGGTGCATCACGTGCTGGTCGGAACGGGTGAAGGCGCCACGAACGGCGAGAGTGTCTTCGACAACTATCTGGGGGGTTACGCGCCAGGCACCGGTTCGACGATCATGCCGGAAGGGACCGGCGTACTTGTGAAGAAAGGTGAAGTGTTCCAGTTCCAGCTTCACTACACGCCGTATGGCAAAGCGGTGACGGACCGGACACGTCTGGGGGTCTATCTGCACGATGAGAAGCCGAAGAACTTCCTCCGTCACGAAGTGGT
>PBVL01000191.1 GCA_002728675.1 Gammaproteobacteria bacterium | reverse complement strand
TGCCGACGACGCCACCGACGCCCGGGAATACGCGAGACAGGCGGTGCTCGCCGCGATTCTCATCGCGTTACATCACGGCAACCGTGGCGTGCGCCTGCAGCGACCGCACCGGATTGATGCCAGTACCCCGTTCCTCACGCATACACTGCTGGAGTGACCAGTTCGCAGCCGGTCGGCCTCAGTCCGGCAGCCCCAGCACCCGCTTGGCGATGATGTTCAGCTGCACTTCCTTCGTCCCGCCAGCGATGGTGAGCGACTTGCCGTACAGCCAGTTCCGCGTGATCGCGAGTTCCGCGCTCTCGAATGTGCCCGCATCGTCGCCCAGGCCCTGGGTCCCCATGGCTTCGATCATCAGCTCGTCACCTTCCTGCTTGAGCAGCGCTCCGGTGAGTTTCACCGCAGACGACGTGAAGCCCGGCGCACGGGATCGTGTCTCCTCGATTGCCCGTCGTTGCGTCAGTTTCTGTGCAGCATCATCCATGGAATACCGGGTCAGCCTGTCCCGGAGCGCGGCGGGCAACGATTCGCCCGCAACGCCGTAACGCTGAACGATCTCGGGTACGCGGCTCTCTTCCCTGCGCCCACCCTGCGATCCCGAGATATTGATGCCTGCGTGTGTGGAGCGCTCGAACTGCAGTAGCCGCTTGCCTACGGTCCAGCCGCGGTCGACGCCACCGATCACGTCGTTGGCGGAGGCGTGGGCATCCTGGAACAAGGTCTCGCAGAAGGGCGATGCGCCGGACAGCAACCGGATCGGCCGCGGCTGCACGCCGGGCTGGTCCATGTCGACGAGCATCAGGCTGATACCTTCGTGCTTCGGTTTGTCGGGCGAGGTACGCGCGAGGACGAAGATGAAATCGCAGTCCATCGCATCGCTCGTCCAGATCTTCGCGCCGTTCAGCACGTAGTGATCGCCGTCCAGTTCCGCCTTGAGTGCCAGGCTCGCGAGGTCGGAGCCGGCACCCGGCTCGGAATAGCCCATGGCCCAGGCGCCCTCGCCGCGCGCGATGCGGGGCAGCCAGCGTGCTTTCTGATCGTCGGTGCCGAACTCGAGCAGGGTCGGACCGATGTAATTAACCCCCCGCCCCGTGAGCGGTGTGCGCGCATTGATTGCCGTCATCTCCTCGATGAGCACCTTGTACTGTTCCTTGTCGAGTTCAGCGCCGCCGTATTCCCGGGGCCAGGTCGGCACGGTCCAGCCGCGCTCCGCCATGCGTGTCTGCCACAGGCGCACGTCTTCCGGCATACCCAGCTTCGTGCTGCCAATGGACATCGGGCCAGGCCCGCGCACGCCCGCCGGACAATTGTCGGCAAGCCACGCGCGCGTCTCGGCACGGAAATCATCGATACTCGGCACTTGCTCTCTCCTCACTAACTGCGCCGAATTCCACCACGTCTCGACGGACGGGTACAGCAATCGACGCGGCCGAAATGTCACTGGAACAAATCGGTTACGATCCGGCGGCTTCGTAAACCAAGAACCACAATGACCGACGCCACTCCCGATCCGTATACAGTCCGCCAGGGCGAGGCACACTCCCCACCCTCCAACTTTGCCGGACGCATCCGCTATCTGGGTCCAAGTCTGATCGTCACGGGCGCGGTGATCGGCTCGGGCGAACTGGTGCTGACGACAAGCCTTGGCGCCGCCGCCGGGTGGGCACTGCTCTGGTGGTTGCTGCTCTCCTGCTGGTGCAAATCGCTCGTGCAGGCGGAGCTTGCCCGCTACACGATCGTCTCGGGCGACACCTACCTGCGCGCGATCAATCGCCTCCCGGGCAGGATCTGGCACATCTCGTGGCCGATCTGGCTTGGCCTGATGGCCTACATACCGGGCACGATGGGGCTCGGTGGCATCATCGGCGGCGCGGGACAGTCGCTGTCGTTCCTCGCCTCACTCGGCGACATCTCGATCGACGGCGTCCTGTGCACAGGGATCATTGCCGTCAGCTGCTCGCTCATCCTCAGCACCGGCTCGTACCGATGGCTGGAATCGGTGATGTTGCCGCTCGTGATTACCTTCACGATTGCGACACTTGTCTGTTCGATCGCAATGCAGTTCACCGATTTCCGGGTGTCCGTGCCTGAGATCGTCGACGGCCTGAAACCCGACTGGGCGCTTTTCGTCTCGTTTGCCGCACTGGCGCTGGCCGCCTACGGTTATACCGGCACGACATCGGGCGACATCAGCGCCTACACCTACTGGTGTATCGAAAAGGGTTATCCGAGTTTCGTCGGTTCGGACCGGAGCAGCCCCGATTGGGAGGCTCACGCGCGGGGCTGGATGAAGGTCATGCACACGGACGTGTGGCTGGCACTGCTCATCGTGACCTGCGCAACGATCCCCTACTACATTCTCGGCGCGGGTGTGTTGAACAAGATGGGCATCACGCCCGAGGGGAATGACGCGACGATCGGCGCCCTGTCGAACATCTTCACGCAGACCCTCGGCGGATGGGCCGTGTGGCTCTTCAGCATCGGGGCGTTTTTCATCCTGTTCTCGACCGTACTCTCCGGAGTCGGCGCAGGCGGGCGCACGATTCCCGACTATCTGATCGAGATGAAATTCATCGAGCGCTCGAACCTGCGGTTGCGGCGCCTGATCATCCGCTGGTATCTCGGGTGCCTGCCGCTGGTGGCCTTCCTGATCTACCTGTTCATCCCCAACTTCGTCGTTCTGATCATGATTGGCGGACTGACTTCGGCACTGTTCCTGCCAATTCAGAGCGGCGGCACGCTGTGGCTGCAGGCAAAGAACATGGATCCGAGAATCCGGCCCGGCCCGCTGATCCACTACGGGCTCTGGGGGATCTTCCTGTTCGAGTTGGTCATGGCGGCCTTTGTGATCTGGTTTGTGGTCCTTGGACCGCTGCGGTCCTGAAGACCACTCCGGTGGCGCGCCGGTGACGCGGCGCGTGCATGGCAGCCCTTGTGATCTGGTTTGTGGTCCCTGGACCGCTGCGGTCCTGACCGCCGCCGGGCACGCCTCGCCTCAGATCCTCTCCAACCGCAGCTGCACCACGTCCGTTCTGCCGACGCGAAACGCGGCCTCGCAGTAGGCCAGGTAGTAGTTCCACATGCGGAAGAAGCGCTCATCGAAGCCTTCCTCGCAAATGGACTGCCAGTTGGCCGCGAACCGCTCGCGCCACATCCGCAGCGTCGTCGCGTAGTCCTGGCCGAAGCGGTAAAGGTCCGCAACGCGCAGTCCGTGTCGGGCAAAGAGTTCACGCAGGTGCGTCACCGTTGGCAACATGCCCCCCGGGAATACGTACTGCTGGATGAAGTCCGGGCGGGCGCGATAGGCATCGAACGCCTGCTCGTCGATGGTGATGACCTGCAGCCCGGCCATGCCGTCAGGTTTGAGCAGCCTCGCAACCCGTTCGGCAAATGTATCCCAGTATTCCTGCCCAACCGCCTCGAACATCTCGACGGACAGAATGCGGTCATAGCTGCCGCTCACCTCCCGGTAGTCACGGTACGCGGCATCAACACCTGCGTAGTCACGCACCCGCTCGCGGGCGAAGGCCACCTGCTCCGCCGAAACCGACACCCCTTCAGCGGCAATGCCACGTTCTCCGAGGTGTTCGAGAAGCCCTCCCCAGCCACAGCCAATCTCCAGAACGTTGTGCCCCCCCTCGACCTTCGCTGTCCGGCAGAGTCGTTCCAGCTTGCGGCGCTGTGCGGTCTGCAGATCGTCGCCCGGCTCGAAGATCCCCGATGAGTAACTCATGCTCGAATCAAGCCACTGTTCGTAGAAGCGGTTGCCGAGATCGTAGTGAAATGCGATGTTTTTCTGACTGCCATTGATGCTGTTCCGGTTACGGGCATGCAGGGCACGATCGATCCAGCGTAGCGGCGCGAACCCGTTCACAAGCCGCCCCAGCGGCTGCAGGTTCTCCGCGAAGAAATACAGCAGGTCGGGGAGCGACGGTGTGTCCCACTCGCCGTTCACGTAGCCCTCGGCAAAGCCGACCGAGCCCCGCGCAACCATCCGCGGCAGTGCCCGCCACTCACGAACGGTCATCGCCGCCATTCGACCACCCGACTTTCCGGAGAGCCTGACGGACCGACCGGACGGGAACGTCAGCGCGAGCTCTCCACTGCTGACGCGATTCCGAAGCAGGTTGGGCAACAGACCATGCTGATTCATCACCTGGCTGGTCATTTCGAAACACCTCTCGGTTCATAGTGACCGTCAGCTCGACGGGTCGGTTTGCGATAGAAGGGGACGCCCTTGATCCAGAGTCGCAGCGCCTGCCAGTGAATGCCAACTGTCACACCGAGCGCCGTGTACGGCGCACGCAGCAGCAGCCCCAACAGAGCGCGGTCGGTCAGCTCGGCCCGGGACCCGCGAAAGCCCGCGAACAACCTCCCACCATCGGCATCCTCGTAGCGAATACCGAAGGCAAACTGATCGCCTGGAGGCGCCACACGGAAGCGGTACCCGCCGTCCATGCTGAAGAACGGCGAGACGTGCAACGCCTTGGTTGAGCCGTGCTCGTAGTGCCCGGCGCCGGCCGACGCCCGTCTCAACGGATGCACGTAGGCGTGGGCCTCGCCAAACGTGCTGTGCACTTCGTACACCACCGCGAACGCATCGCCGTGCTCGTCATACGCGAACACGACGGTGATCGGGTTGAAGGCATAGCCCAGCATGCGCGGCACGCACAGCGCCTGGTAGCGGGTGGCCGGCGGCAACCCCCTGACAGCGAGCTGCGCATCGAGCCAACCGGTCCACGATGATCCGTCCCTCGCCCCATGATCCGCATCGTTGAGCGCAAACGGTGCGGAGCCGTTGACCGTGAGCAGACGCAGCCCGCGAAGCGCGGCTGTCTCGTCGAGCCAGAACGAAAACCAGGGCAGGCGCTGTCTGAAGCGGTGCTCACCGTGCGTACCGGTCCGGTGATGCAGCACCTCACCCAGATAAATCGCCGAGCGCATGCTCAGGCCGCGTCCCGCGCGGGTCGGCGGCGCGGTACCGATGTCACGTGCACGCGTGTATGAGGGTTCGGCAGCGTCCAGGGGCGGGCCCCGCCACTGATCTGCTCCGCGACGGCCAGACCGGACTGCAGTCCGTCCTCATGAAAGCCGTACCCAAAGTAGGCGCCACAGAACCAGGTGCCACGGACGCCCTGCAGACGCCACAGCTGCCTGCGCATTGCCGCGGTCTGCGTATTCAGCACCGGATGCTCATACTCGAAGCGGCCCAACACGCCGCGGGGTTCCCTCGGCGGATTGAGCGTGACGAACACGTCCCGCTCCGTCCCAAGCGGCTGGAGTTGGTTCATCCAGTAGGTCACGCAGAGCCGGCCGTCCCGGGCGCCGATGTAGTTCCAGCTGGCCCACGCCGACCGCCGACGCGGCATGAGGGTCTGATCAGTGTGCAGCCACGCCGTGGATGGCGCGTACTCGAATGCACCGAGCACCCTGCGCTCGTCGGCGCTTGCATCGCCGAGCATGGCGAGCGACCGGTCCGCGTGGGTCGCAAGGACCACGTCGTCAAACCGTCGCGTGCCGGCCGCAGTCGACAGCCGCACCCCGTCAGCCCTGCGCTCCACCCGTTCGACGGGCGATCCGAGTTCGAGGGAAATACCCGGCTCCGCCAGCAGTTTCCCGACGTAGCGACGACTGCCGCCGCGCACTGTCCGCCACTGCGGTCGGTCTCTGAACTGCAGGAGCCCGTGATTCGTGAAAAAGTCGAGAAATGCCTGTGCCTCCATGTCGCCGACGTCGTCTGCGTCGGCCGACCAGATGGCCGCCATCATTGGCAGCAAATGATCTTCCCCAAACGCGGGCGCATACCCACCGTCGCGGAGCAGTTGTCGAAGCGTCGTCCCGGGCGCGGGCCGCAGCGTGGGCGCGGCCCTGTAGAAGCGGACGAGACTCGACAGCATCGACAGAAAACGCGGCCGGAAGAGGTTCTTGGGCTGCGCGAACAGGCCTCTCAGACCCGTGCCGGAATACTCGAGCCCCCGCGCCGAGACGGCGAAAGACATATTGGAGGGCACGGTCGACACTCCGGCTTCGAGAAACAGCCGGGTGAGATTCGGATACGTGTGCTCGTTATAGACGATGAACCCCGTGTCGACTTCGACCGGATCCCCGTCAACGACCGCGTCGACCGTGTTGCTGTGGCCACCGGGACGCGTGTCCGCCTCGATCAGCGTCACCTCGTGCCCGCTCCGCGCGAGCAGCCAGCTCGCCGCGAGCCCGGAGATACCGCTGCCAACGACCGCGACCGACCCGTCCATGCCGGGACGGCTTCTGCGTCCGTCTGATCCGTTCACGCACCCTCTCCCAAATGAATGACACTGCTACTACGGCCGGAAGTGGCTGCCGGATCATCTGCAGCAGGGGCACGGGGTCCGCGCGCCTGCCCCATGCAATCCGCTGGTGATCCACTCGCCCACGCGAAGCGTAACCCACCCGTTGCCAGCGCACGGCAACGTACACCATGGTCAGAGGGGCATACAATGGTGGTGAGCGCACCCGCAAACACCGAGAACATGGACAACGAAACTGAACTGCTGCTGGCAATCGGCCGGGAGCAGAGCCAGAAAGCCTATGCGGAGCTGTTCAGACTGCTGACGCCTCGCATCAAGGGTTTCCTGATCCGGCAGGGCCGACAGGCTGACGAGAGCGACAACATCGTGCAGGACGCCATGCTGTCCGTCTGGCAGAAGGCCCATTCGTTCCGCCCGGAGCTGTCGTCAGCCCGCACCTGGGTCTTCGCGATCGTCCGCAACCGGATGATCGACCTGCAACGGATGGCAGTCCGCGAGGCAAAGGGAAAGGACCGGATCAAGACACTTTCCGCGGCGCCCGACGTATCGAACGGGGGCGTCGAGGGCGACTCGGTCCGTTCCCGACTCGAAGCCATGCTCAGCGTGCTTCCGGCGGAACACGCGCAGGTGCTGGTAATGAGCTACCTCGAAGGCAAGTCCCACCGGGAGATCTCGACCGAAACGGGGCTTCCGCTTGGCACCGTCAAGTCACGCATCCGGCTTGGCTTCCACAAATTGCAGGAAATCGCGGCATAACGCCTGCCGTCACCGAACCAACTTCAGATACCGGACTACCAGATCATGAACATCAACCATCACCCGGACCCTTCCTGGCTGGTCAGCTACGCGGCCAGCGCGCTCCCCGACTCATTCAACGTGGTGCTGCAGGCACATCTCGCCGTCTGCTCGCGCTGCAGGGATACCCTGCTTGCCGCGGACGAGATCGGCGCGGCATTCATGCTGGGCGCGAACGACCAGACTTCAGCCGAACCGCCAGCCTTCGTCAATCCCCTGCCCTCCATGGCTGGTGGCGAAACGCCCGTCGAGTGGGCGAAAGACGAACCCAAGGACGTCTCGCACTTCTTCGACCGGTACATTGGCGGCCATCTCGAAAGCCTGAACTGGATGCGGGCGGGCAAAGGGCTGCGGGTCTGCAAGCTGAGTGAAGACAACGAGAATCGCATGTGGATGCTGCGCGCCGAGCCGCGCACGGTGCTGCCCAAACACAGCCACGATGGCAGCGAACTCACGTTCGTACTCAAAGGCAGCTTCGAGTCGCAGGACGCGCTGTTCCGTGTTGGTGACATCGAAGACGCTGACGACGCGACCCTGCATCAGCCTGTCGTGACCGACGACGATGAGTGCATCTGCATTGCCGCCGTCGACGGGCCGCTCCGCTTCGCCAGCCTGCTGCCGCGACTCGCACAGCCATTTATTGGCATCTGATCAGGAAGCCGACTGAATACGGAGCGCGACGACCATGAAACTCGAGCACCAGGCATGGATGGTCATCCCACTGTGCCCACTCGCCTGTGCAGGCCTCGTTGCCCTCGTCGCGCCCGGT
>PBVL01000190.1 GCA_002728675.1 Gammaproteobacteria bacterium | reverse complement strand
TGTCAATGAGCAGGTCCCAGTCACCTTGATTCGCGGCTCACCCGGGTGGCGGGCCCGCAGCGCACTCAGGATCGAGGCTGCCTTCGGATGCGCGGTTGGTCGCCCTGCTCGCCTGAAGGCCCATGCGGAAGCAACTGGACGCCGCTCAGTGCGGGGAATGTCGGAGTAGGGCTGAGCGAACTCGTCTCGATCCTCTGGAGACCACGGATTTCGATTCCCCCTACTCGGGGGAAACATCAATCCCATACACGTGATGTTATTCCAAGACTTGGGACATCCGGACTTTGGCTAGCGCGAGTTCCTAACTCGACGCCGTCGTGCATGTGGTTGTCCAGAGCTGCAACCCCTCCAAAGCCGCAACCGCCAGAGCCGCATGGGTGTCCAGTACCCTCCTCCACGTGGATGTCCAGTACCGTCAGTACTCCGTCCCGTCTGTAATTATCCCGTGGGTGTCCAGTACCGTCCCGCCATCGCGATGTCGCCCGACGCCGAGGTGTGTGACCATTGGCCATTCACGGGATCGGCCGGCGTAGCTGACAGATTCCCAGTCACTGATCTGCAGTCGACCGACGAGCGACTGCCGGCACGGGACCCGAAGGTGCAATACGAACACATCATCTGGGACTGGAACGGAACGCTCCTGGACGACCTCGACGTCTGTGTCGACGTCATGAACGGACTGCTGACCGATCGCCGGCTGGCACGCATCGACGTTGACCGTCACCGGGAAGTCTTCGACTTCCCGGTCGAGACCTACTACCGCGCGCTGGGCTTCGATTTCTCAGAAGAGTCATTCGGTACGGTGGCAAGCGACTACTGCACACGCTTCGACCATCGCGTTGCGGACTGCCGATTGCACGACGACGTCGAAGCGGTGCTCGGCAAAATCGCCGCGGCGAATGCCCGGCAGTCGATCCTGTCCTCCTGCGAGCAAGGCTCGCTGATCGAGGCCGTGCGCAGCTTTGGTCTCACAGGTCACTTCGGCGCCATCGTCGGGCAGGCTGATCAGCACGCGAAGGGCAAGGTGGCAGCGGGCGCGGATCTGCTCGCGCGCGCCGCGGCACCCCGGCAGCGAACCCTGCTGGTCGGCGACACACTGCACGACTACGCTGTCGCAAAGGCACTCGGGATCGACTGCATCCTCGTGTCGTTGGGCCATCACTCGACGAGTCGGCTGACAACCGAATGCGAATCCGTGGTTGAGTCGCTGGCGGACGTCATTGCCCACGTCGGCGCCTGACTCCTGGTTTCGTCCAACAGTTCTACCGCTCAATCCTGACGTCGTATACCCGAACTCCCGCAACAGACCCGTCGCTACACGCGGCACCCCGTCATCGACAGTGATCGCTGGCGAGTCTACCGGCCCTTCAGCGAGGTCAGTGTGCGGCCTGGCTCGAAAACGGCACCATCTGACGGCCGCGGGAACGCTGTGCTGCGGGTGATCGTCGCGGACGCGACGCGTGGGAGGAGAATCCGGGGAAGCTACGTCCCCGCACGGACGGCGGGGACGCGAAGGGTTCTGCCTCAGTCCTGCTCCATCGACCACGTCTTGCTGGTCATCCGGGCAAGTTCCCACTCGGACAGCGACTCATCCAGGTCGTGATAGCGTACGGGCTTCTTCACTTCGGTCGACTCGGCCGGTGCTTGAATTTGAGCGTTCAGTTGAAGGTTTGCCATAGCCACGTCCTCTTCGTGGAGTCATTGTCAATGCAACGCCAGAACCAATTTCCGGGTGGTTGCGCCTTGTTACGGGGAGCAATGTAGCCACCCCGACACTATTAACAAAGAGAAAAACGTCTCATCAATATATTCCCAATTGGAAACAATCAGGAATCGGAGTTTGCGGCAGCTCCACAGCCTGCGTAACAATCCACACAATGATCATCGTTGGTCTGCGGCGCCCCCGGGAACGAACAGAACAACAACGGCACAACAAGGACAACAATGAAAATCACCGATATCACACTGACCCCACTCAGGACGGGCAAGAACCTCCTTCGCGTCCATACGGACGCGGGCGTCGAGGGCTGGGCCGAGGCCGCCGGCAGAAACGTCTTCGGTGCGTATCTCGAAGCGTCCATCAAACCCGCGCTTGTTGGCGAGAACCCCCTCGACATCGGCCGCCACTGGGACACCCTCGCGCTCGGCAAAGGTGAGCGCTTCTACAAGCTGCCCGGGGCCGTCGTCGGCACGATCGACGTCGCGCTGTGGGACCTGCTCGGCAAGGAAGCGGGGCTCCCCGTGTACCAACTGATGGGAGGCGCGACGCGCACGGAAATTCCGCTGTACTGGTCGACAGGGTCGGGCTGGAAAATGCAGCCCGAAGACATGTTGGAACTGGTGAAGGTCGGCTGGGATGCCGGCTACCGGTCATTCAAGATCCGTATGGACTGGCGCGGTTGGCGACAGGACATCAACCCAGAGAAAGACTTCCAGATGTTCAAGCTCGTGCGGGAGTTTCTCGAACCGCCGATCTATCTGGGCTTCGATGCAAACAACGGCTACTCGGTCTCCACGGCAATTCAACAGGGACGTCGTTTCGAAGAACTCGGGATTGACCACTTCGAAGAGCCGATCCCCAACTGGGATTTGCCGGGTCTGCGCGAGATTTCAGACGCACTTGATGTGGCGGTCTCGGCCGGCGAACAGGACGCTTACCGCTGGTGGTTCCAGAACCTTGTCGCCCTCGGCAATCCGGACATTCTGCAGCCGGACATCCTGAACGCGGGCGGGCCTTCGGAGGTCAAACGGATCTTTGACTACGCGACCACGCTCGACAAGCCTGTCATGCCGCACAGTCCCCAGGCGGGGATCAACTCCATGGCGTCGCTGCACGTCTACGCGACCACGCTGAACGCCAACCGACCGCACGAGTTCTCCACGGAGTTTTCCGGCCCCCTCGACGAGGTTGCCGAGCTCTACGGCGAACACGTTATTCCGAAGGAGGGAACAATGTTCCTGACCGACAAACCAGGCCTCGGCATCGACCTGAACGAAGCCGCCGTGGAACGACTGAAAGCCTGACGTGAACGGCAGCCTGTTCAACACCGCTTCGTTGCTGCGGCGCGGGGATGGAACCGCGCAGGATGAGATCGCCCTCACTGGCCCTACGCGCGACGACGGGAGCGAAGCATGGGTTGATGCACGCCTCGTCGCGGCGGGCCTCCTCACCGCAGCAAACGTCGGGGGGCCACGCACCCTGGACGAAGGCTCCAGCGTTGGTGACACGACTCACGCCGCCGCACTCGTCACGCCGGGCAACCCGCGGGATCGCTGTTGTCCGCATCATTTCGACATCGCGGTGCTCTGCATGCCCGAAGAGGGCGACCCGGAGACTGAATGTGCAGCCCCGCGCGTGAGCCTCTAGTGCCGGACGTCCTGCCCGCTGATCAAGCCGCCCGCATTCGCGAGGCGTTCCCCGACCTGGATGGCGTATCTGCGGAATTTGCCGGCGCGGGCTGGGATCACGACACCTGGCTCCTGGGCCACGAGACGCTGCTCCGCGTCCCACGTCACCCGGTTGATCCCGGCTACTTCACCCGGGAGGCGGCATTCCTCGATCTGCTGGGCCGACATACGACGGTGAACGTCCCGGAGGTCTCGCATCTGTCAGCGGACGCGTCGCTGCTTGGCTATCGCGCGCTGCTGGGCTCCACGCTGACCGATGCCGGATTGGCGACACTCAGTACAGATCAGTTCGAGCGCGTGGCAGAGCATGTCGCCACGCTCTTCAGTGAGGTGCAAGCGATCCCGGCTGAGGAAACTGGTCAGCTCGACCCAATCGTCCGGCGCGGCATCGATCACGTGGAACGGCTCCAGAACGGAATTGAGCAACAACTGCGCGGCGTCATCCCGGACCGGGATTGCGATGCGTTCGAGCAGTTTCTACCTAAACTGGGTGAGACGATCGACACCGCCCCGCTTCAGGTCGTGCTGCACGGCGACTTTGGGCTCGATGCAGTCGTGACCGACGATCAAACCGGTCAGGCCGGCTTCATCGACTTCTCAGACTGGGCGATCGGAGACCCGGCGGGGGACTTTGGCGGGCTGACCTGGTCCGCACCGGAGCTCGCCGAGGCGGTACTGGATCGGTATCGACTCAAGACTGCCGCCGGCGATGTGCTGGCGCGCGCCCGGGTCTACAACAAGATGATCGCAGCCGGCCTGATGATCCACGCGCAGATTGGCGCGGACATCTCAATCGAAGATGCCCGCGCTGATTTCCTGGGACGGTTCGGGCTTGTCTAGAACCCGTGTTCCAGGCACTGACGGTTGATCTCGTCGATGATCTCGCACACACGTATCGACTCGGCACGGGTGAACTGCGGCATCTCCGAGAGACCCGCCGCCATACAACGATGGACAGCCTGCGCCTGGTAGAGAAATCCGTGCTGGTTGCCGCCGCTCCACGTCCACCCTTTGTAGCGGATCAGCTTCTCGCCGTCCCACCGTGAGCCGGCGGGCTGACCGCGCGTCAACGGCGCGGGCGTCGGCATCGGGTACTCGAACCGCTCGACGTTGTTGAACGGACCGTTGCTGGGGTTGCGGTCCTGGTTCCAGTGGGTCTCTTTCCAGTCGCCTGTCCAGCCTTCGGACGGATCGAGCTCCATCGGCGGCCTGCCTTCTTCTTTCCGGGTGCCGTCGCGCGGCGGACGTCCGGTGGCGATCGTCACGGCTGTCGGATGGTGCGATGGGGTGTGCACGGTGATACGGCCCTTGGTCCCGACGTAGTGCGTCTCTTCGAGGAACCGACCGGAGGGGAACGTGATGACGGCAATCCCCTGCTGCTCCGTGTACTGCAATACGGCAGCCGAGGGTGGCGCGCCGTGGGCCGACGAGATGTCGTTGGCGTAAGGCTGCGGTCGCGCCTTGCGCCCCGCGGCCGCGATGAGCGGCATCTCCTCTGCACCGAAGCCCGTGATCGC
Source organism: Gammaproteobacteria bacterium (assembly GCA_002728675.1). Classification (GTDB taxonomy): domain Bacteria; phylum Pseudomonadota; class Gammaproteobacteria; order Pseudomonadales; family Azotimanducaceae. The sequence goes on along the minus strand of PBVL01000190.1, from coordinate 6,433 downwards.
CGGGTTCAGCGCGTAAACGCGGTCCGGGTAGTCCGCCTGCACCACCTGGAGGTCGCCAATGTCACCCCGCTCCATCGCGGCACGCGCGTGTTCGACCGCCGGGAAGAAGCGCAGCCACATACCTTCCTGACAGAAGACGCCCGCCTTGTCCGCGGCGTCGTACACCTCTTTCGCCTGGTCCGCCGTGTCGGTAAACGGCTTCTCGCACAGGATGTGTTTGCCCGCGCGAATTGCAGTCATGAGATCACGATGATGGTCCCAGGTCTTCGACGCAATGTAGACAATGTCGACGTCGGGATCGTTGCAGAGGTCTTCGTAGGAATCGTACGCCTTCGGAATCTCGTGCGAGTCCGCGTAGGCCCGCGCTCGGTCCATGTCACGCGCGGCAACGGCCGACACGCTCGCCCCGGGAACGTCCTGCAGCGACTTGATCCAGTCCGATGCAATGGCGGAGGCACTGATGATGCCCCAGCGCAACGGATGATGGATGCCCTCTTCGCTCGTCTTGCCCTGACGGATGTCCATCGGGGTGTTCATGGGCCAGCCTTCGTAGAAGGTCGGGTCGTCAGCCATATGTCAGTCCTGTCTTTGTTGTTCTTGTTACCGCTGATTCCAAACAGCCGGGCTCAGGCTGAGCTGCGTCCGTAGAGCGAAAGCTCGACCGCTTCGAACTCAACGTCTTCGCCAAACTCGACGTCTTCCATGAACTCGGCCGAGGTCACCGGCCGCGTCCGCACGTTTTTCTCCAGCGCGTTCGGCATGGGCTTCGTCGGACCGTATACAGCTTCGAGTTGGCTGACCTCCTCGGTGCTCAGCTTCTCGAAGGAACACGGCACACCCTTCATGTGTGGAATACCCTGCTCGAGGTCGATGAGCTTCGGGTCTTCGTCCGGCGTGATCTGCGCGTCCGAGAACGACCACATGCCGGAGAGCTCCTCCATGCCGGTCTTCGATTCGGGCATCCACCAGCCGTGCGGCACGCGCACGAGCCCCTGCGGCATCCCTTTGCGCACGAACACGCGAGCGACCATGTCACCGGTCGACGTCGTGACGCGGGCCCAGTCGCCTTCGGCGAGGCCCTGTGCATCGAGATCAGCTTCGTTCACGTAGAACGACGGGTCCTGCGCTCGTTTGCGCAGTTCGGGCACGTGACGATGGCCGGTCCGGTAGTACTCGTCGTCCGGGAGCCCGATGAACATCGACATGGGAAAACGCGCTTCCGCTTCCATCTCTCGGTAATACGGCAGCGGGTCGAAGCCAAACCCTTCAAGGATGCCGGAGGTGAGCTCAACCTTGCCGGACGGCGTCGCGAAGCCGGTCTGCTCGTATTTCTTCTCTGCGTTGGTCGCCTTGGGTAACGAGCCGCCCTCGACGACACCTGCCCAGTTGGTTTCTCCGGGCTCGAGACGGTAGTCGAGCAGTGCTTCATTGCTGTCCCACGGGAAGTGCTCGGCAAGCCCCATGCGTTTGGCCAGTTCCGTGAAGAAGTAGACGATGCTCTTACATTCCCCGGGCGGCTCCATCGACTGGTCGCTGATGCCGGCCATCATGCCCGGCCGCTCGAGCCACGAATCGCCCGGTAACACGTAGTCGGCAAGCTGGGCGGTCGGTGTGAGCATGTGCTCGTACGCAACGATGAGATCCTGATTCATGAGCGCATCGTAGATGCGGCGGGTATTCGCGAATGACATGAGCGTATTGTTCGCGAGCGCAAAAAACGCCTTCACCGGATACGGATTACCTTCGGCCATGGCCTTGAAGGTCGCGTAGGGGTTCGCCATGTAGCAGCCACCGACCAGGTTGGCATACCGGTGGCCCCACACCTTCTCGGTCGCATCGTCCATCTGCGCCATGCCGCGATAGGTAAAGACCGGGAACTGATCCGCGCCAAGCTGTTTTGCTTTCTGCTCCTCTGAAAGCAACTCGTGCTGCTCAATCTCGGAGTCGGAGCGGATGCCCGGGTTGAAGCCGGTGAACACCTCGCCACCTTTGATATCGAGATTCCCGGTGATCGCGCGAAGAATGCACTGCAGGCGAATGGCCGACGTACTGGAGATCTGCTGATCCGTGATGGGGGACCAGGGAATTGCCGCGGCTTCCGCCTCGGCATACATGCGCGCCGCCTGCCGAATGAGGTCGGCGTCGACTCCTGTGATCTTCGCGACCCGCTCAACCGGATACTCGCGCACCCTCTCGACAAACTCGTCCCAACCGACCGTCCACTTCTCGACAAACTTTTTGTCGTACAACTCTTCTTCGATGATGACGTTCAGCCAGCCGAACGTCATGGCGGCGTCCGTACCCGCCCGAAGCGGCAGATAGACGTCGGCCCGATCAGCGTTCTCGCTACGGCGTGGATCAAGCACGATGAGCTTGGCGCCCATGGCCTGCGCCGTGCGGATCGTCTTGTACTCGATCGTCCAGCTGTGCCGCCGGGGGTCGTGACCAAACAGCACGATGCACTTGGAATTCAGCAGATCGCCGCGGGGGTACCAGCCGTACACCATCCGGCTCACGGCTGCCGTATTACCCATGCAATACGCGACGCCACTGATGAAGTTCGGCGTCCCGATGTGATTCATGAATCGCCGGGTCAGTCCGTTGTCGAGGCCAATGTTTGCGTTGCTTCCCGCAATCGCGAGCGCTTCCGGCCCGTGCTCGTCGATCACCTTCTGCAACCGGGCGGCAATGTCGTCCATCGCCGTATCCCAGGACACCGTCTCCCACTTACCTTCACCCCGCTCGCCCACGCGGCGCAGCGGCTGCATCAGGCGGTCCGGATGTGCAAACGACTTCGGCGCATAGGCGCCTTTCATGCAGATCACATCTTTGAAGAACGGATGATCGCGTGTCGTGACTTTGACGACCCGACCGTCTTCGGTCTTGGCCGCCAGCGGGCAGAAACTGTCGCAACTATGGCAGACGACGGATTTCATTTCGGACATGGGTGCTCCCCGGGGATTAGTGCAGGGAGAGGTTATAGCGGTTTTGGGTGGTTGGTGCGAACGAGCCAGCGAACAGGCGTGTACGCCCTCAGTTCGGCTCAGTCGACTCAACGATGGGCCTCAGCGAACCACCGCCACCGATTTGATTTGCGCCCACACGTTCTGCCCCACCTCCAATCCGAGATGATCAGCTGACCGCTTCGTCACGCGCGCGATCACGCGTGCGTTCCCGACGTCGAGACCAACCAGCAGGAAGGCAGCGTCTTCATCGTCGACCAGTTCGTCCACGGTTGCGTGCAGCCGGTTCGCGATGCTCGTGTCGTCGTGCGACTCGAGCGCGACGCTGACGTCCCTCGCCAGAATGCGTATGCGCAGGTGTTCACCGATGGCATCGCCGCCGTCGCGCAGCCACAGTTCGCCGCCGTCGAAGCGCGCCCGCACCAGGTGCCAGGCTTCGTCACGCTCGACAATCTCGGCGTCCACGACCGCCCCCGCGTCCTCACCCAGATGCATCCGGGTGTCGAGGCGACTCATGAGCTCCGTCAGCGGGCCACTCGCGACCACCGCGCCAGCCTCCATCACGACCAGATGGTCAGCCAGACGGGCAACTTCGGTCACCGAATGACTGACGTAGATGACCGGCAGGTCGAACTCTCCCAGACGTTCGAGATAGGGAAGAATCTCGCGCTTCCTGGGTTCATCCAGCGACGCGAGCGGCTCGTCCATCAGCAGCAGGCGTGGGCGAATGAGCAGCGCACGCGCAATCGCCACGCGCTGGCGCTCGCCGCCGGACAACTCCGCCGGCTTGCGCTGCAGGAGGTCCCCGATTCCCATCAGACCCACAACCCGCTCACGAAGCCCGTCGTCGGACACCGGGGCCCGGCGCTCGGCGTAGTCGAGGTTGCCCGCAGCCGTCAGGTGCGGGAAGAGACTCGCCTCCTGAAAGACGTAGCCCAGGGGGCGACGATGGGTGGGGAGGTCCCGCGTATCGTCGAGCCACGTGTCACCGTTGACGCGGAAGACGCCCGAAGCGTGTTCCTGAAGACCAGCCATGCAACGTAGCAGCGTCGTTTTACCCGAACCCGAAGGCCCGAACACCGCCGTGATGCCGCGGCCCGGCAAATCGAGCTCGACCTGAAGCCCGAAACCCGAGCCGAATGCCAGCCCGAACCGCGCCTCGATTCTGTCGTTGGGAGCCACCAGCGGGATAAGAGACATCAGCGGCCCCAGCGCAACGAACTGGTGCGCGGGTCCTGCAACGTATAGAGCGCGAGGAGCACCAGGAACGAGAACAGCACCATGGCGCCGGAGAGCCAGTGCGCCTGCGCGTAATCAAGCGCCTCGACATGGTCGTAGATTTGCACCGAGACGACCCGGGTGGCTCCCGGAATGTTGCCGCCGATCATCAGCACGACACCAAACTCGCCAACCGTGTGCGCAAACCCGAGGATCGCCGCCGAAACGAAACCGGGCGGTGCCATGGGAACAACGACGGTGAAAAACCTGTCGAGAGGGCCGGCGCGGAGCGTGGCCGCCGCCTCGAGCGGCCGGTCACCAATTGCCGCGATGGCATTCTGTATAGGCTGTACGACAAACGGCATCGAGTAGAAGACGGAGCCGACGACGAGGCCCCAGAACGTAAACGCCAGCGTTCCGACCCCCAACGATTCTGTAAAGGCGCCAATGGGTCCGTTCGGCCCCATCGCAATCAGAAGGTAGAAGCCCAGCACGGTCGGCGGCAGAACCAGCGGCAGCGCAACCAGTGCGCCCACGGGTCCTTTCCACCAGGAACGGGTCCGCGCGAGCCACCACGCGAGTGGCGTACCGAGCAGCAGCAGGACCACCGTGACCGTCGCCGCAAGCCGCACGGTCAACCAGATCGCCGCCATGTCGCCGTCACTGAAAGTCACGAGTCCCCGTCCTCCACAACGTTCCGATACCCGTACCGTGCGATGATCCCTCGCCCGGCTTCACTCCGCACAAACGTCAGCAACGCTGCCGCGGCAGCGTTCCCTGCACCGTGTTGCAGCAGCACCACATCCTGTCGAATGGGCTCGTGCAGCGCTGGCGGAACCAGCCAGGCTGTGGCCGCGGAGTCCTCGCCGAGTTGCGCCCGTGCCACGAAACCCGCGTCGGCGTTACCTGTGGCGACGAACTGGTAGGTCTGCGCGATGTTCTCGCCCTGCACCCACCGCGCCCGCGTCGCCTCAGTGAGTCCAAGCGCGTCGAGCGTCTGCGTTGCCGCTGCCCCGTAGGGCGCGAGGCGAGGGTTGGCGAGCGCAATTCGCCTGAAGCTGGTATTCCGCAGCCAGCCGGGACCCGTCACTGTCGCATCCCGGGCCCACAGGACGAGCGCACCGACCGCGTAGGTGAAGCGCCACCCCGCAACGCTGCGTTCGCCCCGAACGAGCGCGTCAGGTTTCGCACGATCGGCGGAAAAGAATGCATCGAAAGGCGCGCCGTGTAGGATTTGCGCATAAAGCTTGCCGGACGAACCATAGGCCACCCTGACCTCGTGCCCACTCTTCTTCTCGAATTCCGCCACAAGCTGCTCCATCGCCTGCTTGAAGTTCGAAGCAACGGCGACCGTCGTCGTGTCCGCCCGGGCGGGCAGAACGCAGAGCAGGAGGGTGCAGATGATGGCTCTGGCGAGCGGCATGAGAGCTCAGGTGTCGGTGAACCCGCGGATTATAGAGCCTGGCGCTGGCTGGTCTGCCTTATGGTGATCCTGGGCGCGACGACGAGTCCTTCCCGGGCGGACGACCCCGCCACCACCTTCAGCGGAGAACTGAGATTCCGCGTCGAGGCGCTGGACGGCGCCTTCCACAGGAACCGGCGCGGCTCGGACCAACTCGCAACCTCCCGCGGCCTTCTGCAGATCAGGCACCGGCGGGGCGCTGCGCGGCTCGAAGCAGAGTTTGCCGATTCGCGGGCATGGCCTGACGACTCCGGCACTCCGCTCGGGACAGACGATGTCAATGTACTCGAGCCGCTACAGCTCTTCGTCGCCTGGACACCCAGCGCACGTGTGGCCCTTCGCGCGGGCCGCATGACCCGCGATCTCGGCAGTCGCCGACACCTCGGCAGACAGCGGTTCCGTAACACGTTCAATACCTTCACCGGAATCGACGGCTCCTGGCGCACCGACACCTGGGCGATCACGGCGTTCTGGTATCACCCGGTGCGCCGGCACCCGGGTGACCGCGCGGACCTCGCTGATCACGCACGGCATTTCGATCGCTCGCACAACGGCTTCCGGTTTGTCGGCGCCCATGCAGCCAGAAAATCCGGGTGTCGCCACGTCGAGTGGACGCTGCTCAATCTCCGGGACGACGACGACGCATTCGCCAATCGGGATCGCAACCTGACGACGCTCGGCCTGCGGCAGACCCGGCTTGTTGGCCAGTTCAACGGTGCAGGCGGCGACCGTGACCCCGCTGACGGCGATTCAGACCGGTACGACGGCAATTTTGGCGTCCGTGTGTTCG
>PBVL01000189.1 GCA_002728675.1 Gammaproteobacteria bacterium | reverse complement strand
CAATCCCAGAAACTGTGCCGGATTCGAGGTCAGTCGCCTGATCGCATCCGGGAACGAGAAGAGGCCCCGATCGCGGACCCAGTGTGAGAGCACGAAGCTTGTGCACCCGGAGTGGATCATCTGACTGACATGCGCGCCCGCGTCGCCCTGTGCCGGGACGATCCAGTTGTGTTTGATCAGTTGCTCGACTCCGTCGAGGTCGACGTTGAACCCGCGCATTTGGAACCAGCCCCGACCGTCCGACTCGTCTGCCAGGCGCAGCCAGGTCTCCACGGGGTGCTCGCCTGCTGCACGGGCGATGTCCCAGACGCTCTCGTTCAGGGCATGACCATAGTGCGGCCGAGCGTCGTTGCCCATCCAGAACCAGCGTTGCGCGCCGCGCCCGTCGCCGGACTCTTTCTCAGCGTAAATCAGTCGTGCGCGCGTTTCCGGAGTGCGGATCGCCTTCAGCCGATCGTCGAAGGCCACCTTGCGCAGTTCGCGCCAGGGACTCGACGCAAACGGTAGGTTGGCCTGCAGCCCCGACAGTCCGCCGCCGCTGCGCGGCACCGTGACCGAGGCCACGTTCAGGCCTTCGGCACGCATCGCCCGCACGCGGGCATCCTGTGCTTCGACGCCTGTCTCGACGGCCGCGGAATACAGGACACCGCGCGTCAGGCGGGCCTCGTCCGCGAGCAGGTCGAACTCCGCGTCAAAGTCGGTCCAGCCCGACACCGTCTGCATGATTCCGCGCTTGCCGATGGCTTTCGCGATCTCGCGCAGTTCGCTCACGCGCGCGAATGTGCCCGGGATCGCGCGGCCGTCGGGCAGCCGGTGAAACTGCATGCGGTTGGTCGAGAACCCGATGGCGCCTTCCATGACGGAACGAGCCGCAAGCGCGGCAATGTCCTGCACTTCGCTTTCGGTGGGACGTCGGAGCGGCGTCCAGCCGCGCGTGTAGTCGTCAGGTTCCTCGATGGCACGTTCGCCCATGACGTAGAAACGCAGGGCGCAGTGGCCCACCATGCCTGCGATGTTGATGGCCGGATTGAGTGACTCGAGGCAGTCGAGATATTCGCCGTAGGTCTCCCAGTTCCAGGGCAGTCCGTGGAGGATCGCGCGCTTGGGGATGTCCTCGAGGTTTCCATCATGGCGGCGAGCGTCTCGCGGTCCCTGGGGCGGCAGGGTGCGAATGTGACACCGCAGTTGCCGAGCAGGCTGGTTGTGATGCCGTGCCAGGTGATGGATGTCACCTGCGGATCCCACGTAATTTGTGCGTCGAGATGCGTGTGCAGATCAACGAACCCCGGGGTCACCGAAAGGCCGGCCGCCTCGATCTCCCGGTGTCCGGCCTCGCTCACGCTGCCGATTTCCACGATGGTGTCTCCGCGTACGGCGATCTCTGCCGCATAGGGTTCGCCCCCGAGGCCATCCACGATGGTTCCTCCGCGTATCACTACGTCATGAGTCATGTGCGCATCCGCCTCAGAATGGTCAAAGTCAGTCTGGCGTGAGGGAACTTGCCAGGCACGAGACCCGGGCGCCCACCTGGTGGTGGCGTCTCCGCCGCGTCCGTCGTTTGCGGCATCGTGCACCCAACGGCATCCTGATGGGACAGATCGGGAATGATGTGCGAAAGGCACTAAACTGCATGCCCGGCTATCTGTGCGCAACCTCAGATTCGCTATTCACCCGCATCGCAAAAGCGCCTCAGGACGAGCCGCGTCGGAGCGGACTTGAGAGACCGAGGAGAACAGTTCGATGGTTAGGCTTACCGATGTGGACGAGGGGATGCGCGACTTCCTCGTTCACCTCCCTTGTCCAAAGATTGCACTAACGGCGTTTTCTTCGCCGCCGCTGCTGACCGAGAGCCGGGTCGCACTCGTTTCCTCCGCCGGACTTCGTCGCCGCAGCGATACGCCGTTTTCTGACTACGCGATCGACTACCGCGTGTTACCGAACGATGCGCGCGAAGAAATTATCCAGGACCACATGAACGCGTCCCACGATCGGACGGGCTATCTGCAGGATCTCAACACGATATTTCCCGTGGACCGGTTGGACGAGATGGCGGCGGCGCGGGAGATCGGTTCGGTGGCGAGCTATCACTACTCGTTCATGGGTGCGACCTATCCGACGGCGCTCGAGTCGAATGCAAGGCGCCTTGCCAGGATCATGCTCAAAGACGAAGTCGATGTCGTCGTGTTGTGCCCTGTCTGACCGGCGTGCACGTCCACTGTGAGTGGACTCGCTCATTTTTTTGAAGACGAAGGACTGGCGACCGTGGTGGTCGCGCTCGTGCGCGAGCACGCTGAAAAGGTTGGTCCGCCGCGGGCGCTTTTGGTGCCGTTCATGCTCGGGCGGCCATTTGGAGAGCCTGACAATCCCGAACTGCAGACACAAGTGCTCCGGCAGGCATTGGCGTTGTTGGAGGCTGGGTCCGGGCCGGTCCTCGAGGATGCCGACGTGCCAGAACCTGTCTTCGAGTTGACGGAAGGGTGGTCTTGCCCTGTAAGTTTTCCCAAAGCGACGGACGACTCGCTGGCCGATCGTGTACGCAAAGAGATTGCCGAGTTGCAGCCTTGGTACGACGTGCGCGTCAGGGCGGCAGACCGGACCAGCGTCGGACTATCCGAGGTGTCGATCGATGAATGCGCCGAGTCCCTCGTTCGATTCAGTCTGGATAGCGCTGTCGCCGCTGCGGATGCGCAGACGGTCGCGAACCAGCTGCGCTGGTGGTCGAGCGATCTCAAGGCGTTCTACATGGAAGCCCTGCTCGCACAGCCGGGGGAGGTCGCCGCACAGGACATGGAGCGTTGGTTCTGGCAGGAGACCGCGGCGGGCGCGCTCTTTCTTGAGTTACGCCAGTTGTGTCTCGAGCACGTTGCCCCGGAGGTTCGGGAAGTGGGTCTCTATATGATTGGCGACCTAGAGTCGGAGTACTACGTTGCGGAGTACAGCGGACGCTGAGCGCCGCCGCCACACCCACTGCCGCCATCGTCTCCACCCGCGCCGTCGTTGCCGTCGGCGGCGCCGCCTCCTTTACTCGCCTGGCCGCCGCCACCCGGACTGTCGACGAACACGCGCCCCCGTCCTTGTTTGGGTCGTTCGCGCGGTGACCTTGGGGGGTGCGAGCAATCTGAAACATGATGATTGATGCAACAGGTCCCCCATTTCCCGCCGGCCACAGCATCACGGCGCTGAAAGCGAAGAACAAAATCGACAACCTGCGGAGAACAACCCGCGCGCAAGGCGAGGGGCGGGGGCTGGTCGCCCAGCGGTGACAGCGCGGTCGCGACGCCACAAAGGACAACGGGCGGGGCGGACGTCTGGAGTCAGCGGAGCCTTCCCCTCAGACCGGATTCAGTGACGCGGCGTCTCTCGCTATGATGCCGTCCTCCTGATTGCACGATGGCGCAAACGATGTCAGAGACGGTTCACACCTATGCAGGCAACCCGCTTGACCGCGGCGAGTCGTTGCGGCGCAGCGAGGAGACGATTGCTGCGCTGGCGGCTGACGATACCTCGCTGTTCCTGCCTTTCCATAAGCTTGAGGTTGCCAACGACGGAGATGGATTGTGCTGGCTCGAACGCGCGGCCATCCCCGCGGGCTACCGGCAAGAGATTTTCCTTGGAACGCGAGACAACGTTGCTCACTTCGCGGTTGATCTTCCTGAGGTGCCCACCGGCCTGACATTCACCGACTGTCGGTCGATCGCCGCGGCTCTCTCCACTGAAGAAACCGGCATTGTCGCTCAGGCACGCGCGCAGCTTGAATGGCACCATCGCAACCCGTTCTGTGCGCTGTGCGGCGCGCCGAGCCAGCCCGAGCGGGGTGGACAGATCCGGCGCTGTACGTCCTGTGAGAGTTACATCCATCCGCGCACCGATCCGGTGGCGATCATGCTCGTCGTCGACGAACCTGGCGGGAATCGCTGCCTGCTGGGAAGACCAAACGGTCGCCTTGCGAACTCCAACTTCTTTACCGCCCTGGCCGGGTTCCTTGACCAGGGAGAGTCTATTGAGGAGGCCGTGCGACGCGAGGTTTGGGAAGAGGCCGGTATCAGGGTAGGTGCAGTTCGATATCACTCGTCACAACCCTGGCCATTCTCATCTCAGCTGATGATTGGCTGTCATGCGGTTGCCGAGACGCATGAGATCCGTTTTGATCCTGTCGAGATGGCTGACGTTCAATGGTTCAGCCGGGCTGAGGCCGGCGCCGCAGTGGACCAGGCGACGGATGCCGCCATCCGTGTGCCGGGCGCAATGGCGATTGCCCATCACCTGATACGCAGTTGGGTGCAGGCAGAGGTAGAACTCTGAAGCGAGGATCTGGGGTCAACACCAGGAAGTCGGTGTCGCCCAGACGGAGTCCGGAAAGGTCACGGTGCCAGAGTGCATGGTCAGGAAAACGCCGGTGCTCGCGACGGCGAACAAGTGGGGTATGCAGGTACCTGCGCCCCGTGCATACTCGTCGGATCAATTGGAAGCCAACGATCAACAACACACGCAGCGACGCACGAGCGCTACCGGGCAACTTCGGGGTCGAGTACCTCGACGCGGATGTTACGACGCTATCGGATGAGGCATTGCGTCAGTTGCTGCTCGACCTCTACGCCAACCGTATCCTGGTCTTGCGCACGGCCGGCCTGACCGAGGCGGAGTACGTGCACTTCGCGCGGCGCATCGGTGAGCCGTTGCTGTTGATCCCCAACAAGGTCGAGCATCCCGAGATTATTCCCGTCGACAACCTGCGCGAGGACATCCGGGAGACGAAACTGAGCGCGGCCCACTGGCACTCGGATCAATCGTTCACCAGTCCGCTCGCAAGCGTCACCATGCTGCATTCGCTCGCCGCCCCGGCGGCCGGTGGCGAGACGCATTTCTGCGATATGGTGGCCGCTTACGACGCGCTCTCGGAACGCACCCGGAGCGAGATCGACGAACTCGAAGTCGTCCACCGACGTGGCGTCTCGATCGTCGCGAGACCCGAAGAGCATGCGCCGCCCGTGCTCAAACAACGGGACTACCGCACCGTTTACCACCCGCTCGTCCGCAGTCACCCCATCACGGGGCGCAAGACCCTGTATGCAGTCTCCGGCAGCAGCCAGGGCGTTCGCGGGATGTCCGACACGGATGCGAAGCGGCTGCTCGAATCGCTCTGCGCGCATGCGCTGTCACTACGTTTCCTGACGGCGCACAAGCACAGGGTGGGTGACGTTCTGCTGTGGGACAACCCGACGACCATGCATAAGGCGAGCCCCATCGGGCAGGCGACCGGGCCCGCCGACACCAGGGTGATCTGGAGGATCAGCCTGACGGGAACGCCATCGGTTTTCCCGGAGTGCCGGGATGCCGGCGACGCGTAAGCGAGCAGAGCCGAGGGCCTCCGAACTACGATCCTACCTCTAGCGCCGCTGCCAGCGAGCCCGTGTTCATGATGCGGGCAATGCGTTCGGCCATCATGTAGGTCGTCGCCTGGGTGTTCGCGCGAGGACAGTCTGGCATCAGACTCGCGTCCACGACCAGCAGTCCCTTCGTTCCCAGGACACGGCCCTCTTCGTCACACACGGCCGCAGGATCGCCGTCGGCGCCCATCCGGCAGGTGCTCGACGCATGCTGAGAGCTCACCACGTGTTTGGCCACCCAGGCATCGATCGCGTCGTCGGGGGATCGACCGTTGACCACGTCTTCAGCTGGGTTGATCGGCCCTTCGAGGACCCGCGACATCGCCGGAGACTCGGCAAGCTGCAATGCAAGCCGGGTGGCATCGCGCAGACGGACGCGATCGGCGTCGTGTGTCAGCCAGCCCAGTTCGATCGCCGGCATCGCGTCAAGGTCCGGTCTTCCATCGGACCCCGGTGGCGGAAGCGTGAGGGCACCGGCGGAGAATCCGAGCATCAAGGTCGCCTGGACCATGAACGTGCGATCACCGGGGACGTCCGCGGGCGCGTTTCGTTCCGCCGATGCGGCTCTGCAACGGTCCGGGATAGAGCATGATGTCGTTCGCGAGCCTCGTACTACCCTTCAGGGGTTCCGCTGTGGTCCGCAGGTACATCGGCATGGGGTGAGTCGAGCCGTCCATATTGTGCTCCGCCACATCGTCTCGCAGCCGATAGGCCAGGCGCACCGCAACGTGGTCGCGCAGGTTCCTGCCGACCCCCGCCCCGTCCACCAGCGGCTCGACGCCGGCCGCGACCAGTTCGTCCGTAGGGCCGATCCCGGAGCGAAGCAGCAGGTGTGGCGAGCCGATGGTGCCGCCGCACAGGATCACGCTCTTCGAGAGCGTGCAGGGCGGCGCCGTCCATGAGTTCGACCGCAGACGCGCGAGGCAGCCCATCAGGGCTCGTGTCAAAGAGGACGCGGCGAACCTCGGTATCAGCGCGGATGGTGAGGTTGGGGCGCCGTCGAGCGGCGGCAAGAAACGTCAGTGCCGAACTTTGCCGCACGCGGTCGACGTTGTTGAGGGCAAGGGGCCGGACCCCGCCTGGCGTACCTGGCGCGTTGACGTCCTCGCACTGCTCGAAACCGCGGTCCCGACACGCGTCATACCAGGCGTTATCTGCTTGTCGCCAGTCTGCCCGGCGGTGATGGCGAACCGGGATGGGGCCGCTTGCGCCGTGATAGTCCTTGCTACCGAAATTGAGGTCCGTCTCGATCGCGCTGAAGAACGGCAGTACCTTGTCGAACGACCATGACGCGCACCCGAGTTCGGTACTCCAGTAGGCGAAGTCCTCGGTAGTTGCCAGCACCCACTGTTGGCTGTTGACGGCCGTCGTGCCACCGACGATGCGGCCGCGCGGCAGGTCGACGGCGCGCGGTGCATCACCTGACCCCGTGTAGCCATAGAGACCGCCTTTGCTCGCCGCCGCCGTCTCAGCAAGCGGATTGTCGGCATCCGGGTACCAGTGATGGCTGCGAATCTCGGCGGGCCCTGGGTTGCCCGGGTTGCCGTAGCCGTAGCGAATCGAGGAAGAGCGAGCCACCGTTGCCCACATGGCCAACCATGACCCACTGACTGGCCTGCCCAACATGAGAGTAATGGAAATACGGGCCAAGCAGGCTTTCGCCATGGCCAAGTGCGGCCAGGCAAGGCCTGCACTGTTCATCGACCTCGACCACTTCAAACCGGTCAACGATGAACTCGGCCACGACGTGGGGGACATGTTGCTGAAAGAAGCCTCCGCACGCATGCGGACCATGCTGCGGGAAGGGGATTCGCTTGTCCGCAGCGGTGGAGACGAGTTCCTGGTCCTGCTAACTCACTTCAACGACGAGGGCGACGTTCTCTCTGTCGCGGAAAAGATCCGCAATGCAGTGGTCCGACCGTTCAAGCTCGGCGTCGCCGAATGCAGCATCGGTATCGCCTTCTACCCCGACGGCGACGACCTGCAGAGCCTGAGCCGTTTGGCTGACAACGCCATGTACGGCGTCAAGCGATCGGGAAAGAACGGCATCAGGATCTGGCGCAACGAGGACGCAGAGGTGCTCCCAGACTACAGCCGGGCTGAGGGATAGAGTGCTGCCGCTGATGTCCCGCGCGGCGATGAAATCGCTGATCAGCGCGGCGAACTCGGTCCCGGCGTCCTCCTGCGCGAAATGCCCCGACCGCTGTGTCCGCCCGCCGACATACGGCCGAGACCTCTGTTGGCCGTGTAAGCGTCTTGCCGATCTGTTCCGCGTTCTGCCGCTCGGAAACCGTGGCGATTCGACACCGGGACGGCTGCGCGCGCCACACGCGCACGCGGGGCAAACGCCAGCGTCCGATTAGGCCGCGGTGATCTTCGGGTATTATCGAACTCAAGCTACAGCCTCGACCACAGTACGATGCGCCGCGTCCGACTCATCGCCTGCATACCCCTGCTCATGGCCGCGACTCATGTGGCCGGCAATAGCGAAGGCGGCATGCAAGACGGCTTTGCCCCCTGGCCGACTGAGTGGTTCGAGCCCGCTCCCACAGCCAGCCAGAAGGGGATCACTCGCTTCACACAGAGTCCCTACCTCGAGGGGCGCGACCTGCCCCCCGTCGAGGACCGGCTGCCCGACGATCCGGTCGTAATCCAGCCGCTGGGCGAGACCGGCACGTACGGCGGAACGGCGCGCATCACGACCAACGAGTGGCTGACCTTTCCCAACGTCGAGGCGCCGATGACCATCTCGGCAGACATGCGCACGATCCTGCCGAATCTCGCGGAGTCCTGGGAGGTGAGTCCGGATGGCAAGGTGGTCACGCTGCATCTGCGCCCCGGCATCCGCTGGTCCGATGGCACACCGCTGACGAGTGACGACTACCTTTTTTCCTTCAACGACCTGTGGCTCAACAGCGAGTATTCGCCCGTCACCGACCCCGCCATCGAAGGGGCCATCGGCGTGCGTCATGACGACCTCACGTTCAGCTACGTCTTCGCCAAACCGAATCCGCTCTTCGTCTACCGCCTGGCGCAGTACGGGAACTTCATGGTGTTGCCGAAACACCACTACCGGCACTTCCACCCGACCTATACCAATCGCGAAGTGTTGATCAAACGGATCAGCGATCTTGGCTTCATCAGCTGGATGGCCTTCATCGAAGCAAGCCGGCGAGGACGTCTCGAGCAGAGCGCCGAAGCGCCGACGCTCGACGCCCACCGAATCGTGCAGCGTGACCTGACCCGCATTCTCTACGAGCGCAACCCTTACTACTTCAAGGTCGACCCGGCCGGACAACAGCTGCCGTACATCGACCGCGTCGACTCCGAGATTGTCGACAGCAAGGAAGTGATCACCACGATGGCCTCCACGGGCCAGCTCGATTTCTCGGCATACGAGCTTCGCACCCAGGACATACCGCTGCTGAAACTGGGCGAGCGCGGTGGCGGCATCAAGGTGCACGTCTGGACCCGCCTGCACTCGAGCGACATCGTCATTCAGATGAACTTCAACGCGAAGGACCCACGGCTGGCCGAACTATACTGGGATTTCCGCTTCCGCAAGGCGCTCTCGATCGCCATCGACCGCGAGGAGATGAACGAGCTGATCTACTTCGGTCGTGGCACGCCGCGCCAGGTGACGGCCCATCCGTCCAGCCGCTTCTACGAACCCAGGTTCGCCACCGCCCACACGGGCTTCGATCCCGACGAGGCCAGGCGTCTGCTGGACGAACTGGCGCTGCGTGACGTGACGGGCGACGGTCTCCGCGAGTATCCCGATGGCTCAGCGCTCACCATCACGGTCGAGTACATGGACTGGGAAACCCCCAAGGCAATCAACATGGAACTCGTCGAGAGCTACTGGCGGGCCGTTGGGATCGACCTGCGTCAGAAGCTGGTCGACAGCAGCCTGCAGGCCGCACGCGCGCTCGCGGGCGAGATGCAGATGACACTGTGGCACGCGGACCGCGTGACAGACATCCTGTTTCCGCAGTCGCCGGACTTCTGGGTGCCGCGGCGCACCGGTGCGGACATGTCCTCCTGGCCGGAATGGTCGGTGTGGTATCAGACTGAAGGCAGGCTTGGTATAGAGCCGCCGTCGGCCATGCGCCAGCTCCAGCTGTGGGGGGACGAACTCAGGACGACCATGGACGAGGCCCGGCGTGTCGAGGTCGGCAAGAACATCCTGCGCTCGAACGCCGAGAATATATGGGTCATCGGCACGGTGGGACTCGCGCCTCACCCGGTGGTCGTTTCGTCCAGGATGCGGGGGATTCCGGGCAACGGGATCTGGGGTTGGGACAACCGCTGGACCTTGTCCTATCACCCCTCGACCTGGTATTTCGAAGGTGGGCGCTCGCGTTGAACACGGATTCGGGCGGCTTTGGCGGCACTTCGGCGCCCCTGTGCATGCCGTCTGAAAAGTCTGTTCGGCCATCCTAGTGCTTGTTCCAACGATCGTCTCTCCGCCGCGGTGTCCTTCGACTATTTCCGTCCCTTGCGCCACCTACCTTCCAGCGAAAAGGCGCCCCCTGACGGCAATGTAGGCCATTGGGGCAACGATCGCACACGAGCTGTGCGATGGGCACACACGCGCCTACGCTGGACACCCACGCTGGCCTACGCTGGACACCCACACCCCTGCGCGACGACGATCACCCACGACGAATCGCAGAAAGGTCCTACAGTACATCGCCTCCCGATGCGGAATGCTCACGCCATAGGCTATCCCCGCGCCATGACCGTCAACTCCCACGAGCCCGGCTTCTATCACTGCATCAGTCGGTGTGTCCGTCGCGCCTGGTTGTGCGGTGAGGATCCGCTCACAGGCCGCAACTTCGATCATCGTCGAGCGTCGTCTCATCGACCTCGCT
>PBVL01000188.1 GCA_002728675.1 Gammaproteobacteria bacterium | reverse complement strand
TCACTACACGCCGTATGGCAAAGCG
Organism: Gammaproteobacteria bacterium; assembly: GCA_002728675.1. Taxonomy (GTDB): domain Bacteria; phylum Pseudomonadota; class Gammaproteobacteria; order Pseudomonadales; family Azotimanducaceae. Next base: position 5,501 of record PBVL01000188.1, on the reverse strand, counting down.
GTGACGGACCGGACACGTCTGGGGGTCTATCTGCACGATGAGAAGCCGAAGAACTTCCTCCGTCACGAAGTGGTCATGAGTCCAGCCATCCGGATTCCGGCACATGCGGCCGCACACGAGGAACGGGCGTATTTCGAGTTCAATCGCGAGGCGGTGCTGTACACGATTCTGCCGCACTCGCATTACCGGGGTAAGAGTTCGACGTTCTCGCTGCGATATCCGGACGGCAAGGACGAACTGCTCCTGTCGGTTCCGAACTATGACTTCAACTGGCAGCGCGGCTACACGTTTGCCGAGCCGCGAACGATCCCGGCCGGCTCGCGGTTGATTCACACGACCGTGTACGACAATTCAGCCAACAACCCCGGCAACCCCGATCCGACGAAGGTGGTCGGCTGGGGACTTCAGTCGTGGGATGAGATGCTCTACGGCGACTTCGTGTTCCGCTGGGTGGATGAAACCACGGATTCACCCATCCACGACAAGGCTCGCATGCAGCTCACGCAGCAGATGGGCTTTCTCGATCACAATATGGACGGCAAGCTCACACTTGCGGAGGCGGGACGGCTCGGCGAGCGGTGGGCCCAGCGGTTTCAGCGCAGCATCGAGATGGGCGATCGCAACCAGGATGGCGGGCTCTCTCTCGAAGAGTGGTTGGCACTGAGCAAGGCGATGGCCAGGCGCCGCGCAGAACAGGCTGCCGGGGCCGAATAGCCCATGGGGGACGAGGCGCATTTGCGCCGCGTCCCGGAACGCTCACTCGAAGGCGCAGAGCAGCCGGACTTCGATGCTGCGACGGCCCGGGACGTTCTCCGGCACGTCCGGATCTTCAAAGGATGTATGCGGGCAGCAGCTCGCGAGTTCGTCGCGTGTGTCCAACTGCTTGATGATCAGCAACTCGTCGGGCTGCATGCGGGAAAAGTAGAAGAAGCGGTGCGCCGCGTTCTCGACCGGCATCGAGGTCAGGCTCTTTTTCCCGTACCCTGTGTAGTAGTAATCGACTACGTCGCTCTCGTCGAGGGTTGTCGCGTCGATTACCGCGAGCGGGTTCTGCCGAACCTCACGCTCGACCGGCTGCCACGTGTTGTACCAGGCAAAATCCCGGTAGCGGTCTGGATCGTCACCACGCTCTTTCAGCAGTTTCTCGGCGGCGTCGCGCGGATCGCTGAGTGAATAGTCACAGTGCACGAACCGTGCGTAGGAGAGGTTGAAGTTCGACGTATCCTCGGTGCGAACCACGTGCTGAGTGGTGTAAACGGCGTTCGCGCCCGTGACGCGGCGCATCAGGGCGTGCATCTCCGGGTAGTAGGTCGCCTCGACTTCGGCTTTGTCGTGGAAGTTCGCCACTGCAGACGTATGGTTCTCGAGCGCGAATCCGTGTGTTTCGAGCGCAAGGTCGCCCGCTTCGAGCCTCGGGCGCGCGTCGTGTACCAGTACGGGGCGCTTGATGGTGTTTGCCCGGCGGCTCTCACGATCGCCGATGTCGGGCGGTGTCGTCGCGTGGCGCAGTTCCGGTTTGAGGTAGCGAACCAGTGTTTCGACGGGCATGTGGGCCTCCGGTCTGGGGTACGGTGCTCTCGTGCGTGCATGGACCGCTCACGCAATCTGTTCATGTTTCGACATTCTGGCGGTGCGCGCAAGCGCTCCGATCCTGGGTCTTCAGTCTCTGATGCGCACAAACTTCTGCAGGGAATGGCAGTCGAGCGGTACCAGCCCGAACCGCCCCCCACCGCTGTAGGTGACTTCGCTGACATAAAGATCGCCTCGGGAGTCAGCCCAGATGCCGTGCGGGGCGAAAAAGTTGCCAGGCGCGACCGCGTCTTCGCCCCCGAACCGCGTCTGCAGTTCACCGTCCAGGGTCAGAATCGCCACGCTTGCATGTGGAGCATGGGGTGGCACTGTGACCGAAGGATCGATCCCGGCGCGCTCGCCAAGTTCCGCGACGAAGAGGTTTTCGTCGTCATCGATGAAGAGGTCGTCGGGCCTGGTCACGTTGTTCCACTCGGTCAGATAGCGGCCGTCCGCGTCGAACACCTGGATGCGGGAGTTCTCCCGGTCGGCGACGTAGACGGTATTGCGTTTGTCCACCGCGATGCCGTGGGGCAACACGAACTCGCCCGGACCCGAGCCGGGTTCCCCCCAGGAGAACTCGTACTCGCCCGCGGCCGTAAAGCGGTGCACTGCCGCGTTGCCGTAGCCGTCCGCGACGTACATCTCGCCGCCGGTGCCGAGTGCGAGGTTGGTGACGCGGTTGAAGGGGCCCGCCCGGCGCCGGACGGGCGACTTGCCTGGTACGAAGCCTGTGTCCGAGGGTGTGTCCTTCTTGCCGAGCGTCTGCTTCAGCGTGCCATCGCGGTCGAAAATCCGCACCGTATGGTCGAAGTTGTCCACCGCATAGACGGTGTCGTCCGGGCCGATGAAAATCCCGTGCGCGTTGGTGAACACGCCTTCGCCCCAGGCGTCGAGGAAGTTCCCGTCGCGGTCGAAGACGATCATTGGGTGGTCGCCGCGATTGAAGGCGTAGACACGGTCCTGCGAATCGGTCGCGACGCCTGCAACTTCGACGAAGCTCCAGCCCTCAGGGAGCTTCTCCCATCCTTCGAGGACTTCGTACTCCAGTTTGTTTCGCCCTACCGCCATGGCTCTCTCCCGTCTTTCCCGGTCCCATCATGACCGAGTTTGGGGAGTGATGCAGGTGAGGCGGCAGCCGGTTGACCCGGCCCGCCCCGTGCTGCCGGTCGCGAGCTTCGCCTCTGCGGCGATCGCCACCCGGATGCGTGCCCTTGTGCCCACGCGATCGACGCAGAGCGCAACGGAGATGACCGCGGGCGGGAGCGGCACGTCAAAGTGGGCCGGGGTGGCTCCCTGTCGAGCGTAACGGCCGTTCAGTTATCGAGTCGATAGCGCAGTTTGATCACGAGCTGCTCAGCGAGGGGTTCATCAACCGCGTCGCTGAACAGATCGCCAAACGAGGGAGCAACGGCGGCGCGGTTCGGCAGCGAACCCCCCCGCGTGTAGACGATGAACAGGTCGGACAGCGGCGCGATCTCCCAGCGGTAACGCAGCTGGAGATTGGCCTGGGAGATGGTGAAGTCATCCGGATCCTGCCCGGGTTTTGGTCCTTCTATCAGGTGCCCCGGCCGAGTCAGAAGCCTGAAGAATTCCTTCTCGGTGGCCTTGATGCCGACCCACTGGATTGCCGCGCGGAACTGCTGTTTGGCGGTGAGGAACAGATCGAAGTTCAGCGTCGCTGACCACTGTTCCGCCTCGAACGTCGTGAAATTCCTGTTGCCCCGGTAGAGCAGCCAGGCGCTGCGGTCGGTCAGACGGACGTTCGCATCCACGGTGACGTGGTCGTTGGGGCGCCAGAGCGCCTTCACGCGATAGCGGAAACGGTCGCCGCCGAGGTCTTCCTGACGCCAGTCTGCATCGAAACCGAACGACACGCGCCTGGAGTCGTCGGTAGAAAAGCCGATGTCGGCGTCGAGGCGGCCCTTGATCTTGTAACTGCCGTCGCCAAAGCTGTTGCGGTCTTCGTATCGCTCGGGCGAATAGCCGGCGCGCACCGAAATGACGTTCAGGTTGTTCAGCGTGATGCGTTGACGCACGCTGAACCCCGACATGTTGTTCTCGTCCCGCTGGTTCCAGCCGATGCCCGCAAACATGGACAGGCTGGTGTCGCGGATGCGCTCATAGTCGCTCTTGCGCCAGCGCAGACGATAGCGGGCGGTGTAATTGTCGTTGCGGCGCAGGAAGCCGAGGTCGTTGATATCGACGTGTTCGTCGAACCAGTCGAGGCTGACACTGTGGGCAATGCCCCTGACCGGAATCCATCCGACGTCCACGAATCCGCCCTGGCCGTTCTCTTGTCCGTCCACGTGTGAGGAGACGATCTGGGCCTCGGTTTTCCATTTCCCCGACGGCGAGAAGTAGTGCGCGTCGATGCCGTGGACCTGAGCATCTCCGGTGTCGTGCAGTGCGGCAGTCGTGATCATTCCGAGCGCGGTGTAACTGCCCCGCGGATTGTCTTCGTAAAGGACCCGGAATACGCCGAAGTCGCGTCCTGTCTGGGTGATCCTGCGCCGCTCACCGGTCGCATCGTCCGTCCCTTTGAAGTCCGTATCGTCCTCGAAAGCCGCCAGCACCCCGTAGCGGAGTCTGCCTGCCTGCCCCGACACCTTGGCGGCCCCGAGCAGTTCCGTGGGTTGTCCAAGGTCGAGCCCATCGACGCTGACTCCGACCGGGATGTCAGGCGTGATGGGACGTCCCCCAATCCTGCGGGTGTGCAACAGCGTCAGCGTCTGGCTGCTGAAAATCGATTCGGCGCGCTGAGTTGTGACGAAGATTTCCTGCCCCTCCTGGAAGAACAGGCGCTTCTCGGGGAAGAACGTCTCGAACGCGGTCAGATTCACGATGACGTTGTCGGCCTCGACGTTGCCAAAATCCGGGTTCAGAGTGGCATTCAGTTGCAGGCTGGAATTCGGCCGCCAGAAAAAGTCGGCGCCGGCCTTCGCCTCGGAGTCGTTCGCGAGTGCGTCGTAGGTCGATGACGTGTAGGGGTAGGCCGCCCACTGCTGGCGTGGGTTGACTCCCTGCAGCGCGATCGGCTGGAACATGGACATGAACTTCGGCTTCGTGAAGGGCAGCCCTGGCCAGCCCCAGCGCTCATTCCGATAGGCGACGTTGCGTGACGTGTAGATGCCCATTTGGCGCGCACCGTCGGTCTCCGGCATCGAGAGGATCGACCAGGGTACGAAGAACTCGGCGGACCAGCCGGTGTCCGTTCGCGCGGTTGCTCCGTACCATGCCCCGTCCCACCGGCGGCTGTACTGCGCTTCCGGCAGCAGGGTCCCGTCAGAGATGCTGTCTCCGAGGTTCAGCTGAAACCAGAAGCCGTACTTGGCATCGCCTGACGTGTCGAGTGTGAACGAGAAGTAGTCGCGGTTCAGGTGACCCTGATCCCGCGAGGACAGGCGTTCGAGGAGCGTATCGGTATCCTGGTCCATGTCCGCTGACACATAGAGCCCTTCGTCCGTGTAGAGCATGCGTACGCGCGTTTCCAGGTCGCCCGGCGTCAGCGTGTCGGGTGACACCCCATAGAAATCGCCATGGACGGGAATCGATTGCCAGATCGCTTCATCGAGCCGACCGTCGATGCGGATTGCGGGGTCGTCGAAGTGCGGGACGCGGATCGCCGTAGCGGAGCGGCCGGGGTAGAAGCCTTCAGACTCGTTCTGCGCCGTCGCGGTGACGCAACAGAGCGACAGCACGAGGAGGTACAGCAGGCGTACAGATGCCTGCGCCGATTGGGAAGGCATGGCGAAGCGTGAGCAGACGGAAACCGCGCAAGTATAGCAGACTGTCCCGTGATCTCGACGGGAATTTGCTGGTTTTTCAGGGGCCTAGCTGTGTAAAGCCAGTAGGTTGTTCATGTTGATCCCCAGAGTGTTGATGGGGCATTGGTAATCGATTCCGGCGTGTTGTCGGTGCCAGTTGTAGTA
>PBVL01000187.1 GCA_002728675.1 Gammaproteobacteria bacterium | reverse complement strand
GACCGGTCAGTCCGGGTTTGATCCGGTGGCGCGACATGTAGGCACTGATCTTGCCCTTTTAGTAGTGGTTGTGCGCCATCGCGTGAGGGCGCGGGCCAACAAGCGACATGGAACCGTTCAGGACGTTGAACAACTGCGGCAACGCATCGATGCTCGTCTGGCGGATGAACGCGCCAACGCACGTCACGCGTGGGTCGCGCGCGTTCCCGAGTACTCGGCCGCGCTCGAGGCCGTGAACGGGTTCCGCGTCCTCGAAGACCGAATGGTGCTCGTCTACCAGTGGCGTCCGGAACTGCTCGATGGCCTGAAGGCAGAAGGTCGTGACCTTCTGGTCGACGAGGAGGAGCGGCAACGTCTGGTGCTCTACGGCAAACAGATTGCGAACGTCGCGGCGTCGCCGGACATGGGCGACTCGGTGTCGCTGGCGCGTTTCATGGGCCCGATTTTTCGTTTTGCGCAGATCCGGGAGGGCGATCCGGTTGCTGAGAACAAGGCTGCATTGCTCGCGTTGTCCATGTACGTGGGCGGGGTCGACACCGGCCGTTTGCTGGGTCTTGCCAGACAGGACATGGGTCCGCGGCGCTCGAGGTGACGGGAGGACAAAGCGTCGCCGACGCGGTGGGCCTGTTGAAGGAGCTTGACGACACCGGTGGCGGCAGCGGATTCAGTTTCACCGACCTCGGTGCGGACCGGGCTGGCGTCAGGATGGCGGTCGTGGCCACGCGCGACGTTGCCAGCGCGCGGGAAATCCAGCAGGTCCTTGCCGGAGGTCCGGACGAGGCGACGTTCATGCCCGACTTTCTCGACCTGCCGGAACTCATGCCGAACGCTGAATTCAAGGCGAAGTACGGGGCGGTCGGAAGCCCCCGGTAAGCAGGTTGCAGACGACATCGAACGTCGGCTCGACACGATTGCCCTATATCGCTAGGAGCATCGCCAGGAACTTTTTGATTGCGAATGGTGATAGGCGGGGTGGGCCTCAGCCATGAATCTGCCGACGGTCGGTGAGTTCAACCTTCAAAAGTGTGACGGAGTTTAGGTTCCGAACGTGATCCCGGCCCTATACTTCTCTCCGAGATTTGGAGAAGTTCACATGGGCACTGGCCTCAGAGAGTCGCGGTCCGGTCCACGCCTGCCGCTGCAGGGTTCGCGTGCCGATTCGCGACCGCACGCGCTGACTGACTGCCTCACTGCGGGAGTCGCAGAGCTTGCGGGCGAACAGGATGTTGCGACCCTGCTCGACTGGATGTCGCCGCTGTATCGTTTCTGTGTATCCGAGACCGAGGTCGACGAACGCGAGGCCATGCTCGAAGGCGTGGTCGCGATGGTCGGCCGCGGTGAACTGGACGCGCGCGGCCTGCTGCCCATCATCCGCCACGAGCCCCATCCGGCGCTGGCGGCGCGGCTTGTCACACACTTTCTGCAAGCGAGCGACCGGAGCGGGGATGACAACTTCGCTTGCGTTCGCGAGATCACTCAACTCGTGATCGGGGGCACGGCCGCTAACCCCGGGGCTGTCTTCGCTGGCCTCGTGCTGTTCGGCGATCGACGGATTACGGGCGCGGCCCGAGCGGTGCGTTGCGGGCTTGGTATCTCGGAGATTCGCGAATTTGCGCGTGCGCGCGTCAATGGCCTGCACGCGGCTTCGATCGAATTCTGCCTGGATTGGCTGCTCCAGATCGAAGAGACAGGTTGCCGGGCGTCGTTTGCACAAGTTGCGTCGATGTTGACGATGATGATCGTCGAAGACACCGATGGCTACGTGGTCGACACCAACAACCACGTCGGTCCGTTCGTCTTCCGGACGGTCCCCGACGGCGTCACCAAACGCTTCGAGGACTATCGCGAAGAGGTTCTGCCAGTCCTGCGGCACATCGAGCGCACGACGCAGAATACCGAAGTGATCCGCAACGTCATGGATGTCTGGGAGCGTCACGCTGAGGCGATGACCAAAGCGCGTGCGAATCACAACGTGCGCAAGGTGGTCTTCGGCGCCTGAGACACCCGCCGAGCGCCGGTGGTCTGCCGTGCGCCGGTGGCCTACCGTCCCTGAAGTTCCGCCCAGTCCATGTCAGCCAGGCTGACGCGACCGGCCGAGTCGGGCATTGGGTACTTCAGTCCTGTGGCACAGTTGAACAGCACCACCCGATCTGACTCCCGGATCAGACCCCGGGACCTTGCCTCACGTGCTGCGGCGGCGGTTGCGGCACCTTCCGGACACAGGAGCACGCCATCTGCCGTTGCGACTGCCTGGCGTTCAGCCTCGATCGACTCATCGCTGACGGCGATCGCGAAACCGTCGCTTTCCCGCACCGCATCGAGGATCAGGAAATCACCGATGGCGGCCGGGACGCGAATGCCCGCGGCGTAGGTCTTCGCGTCCTCCCAGGGCTCCGCGTGACGTGCTCCTGACTCCCATGCGCGCACGATCGGTGCGCAGCCCGTTGACTGCACCGCGACCATCCGTGGCATCTGCGCGGCATCCAGCCAGCCAATTTCGTGCAATTCGTGAAAGGCCTTCCACATGCCGATCAGGCCGGTGCCGCCACCAGTTGGATAGAAGATGACGTCCGGCAACTGCCAGTCGAACTGCTCGGCAAGCTCCAGCCCCATCGTCTTCTTGCCTTCGATCCGGTAAGGCTCTTTGAGCGTCGACGTGTCGAACCAGCCCATCGGGGTCACTCCGGCGCCAACGAAGCGGCCGCACTCGTGAATCAGCCCGTCGGCCCGAAACGTCCGCGCGCCGAGGTATGCAGTCTCCGTCACGTTGATGAGGGGCGTGTCGTCCGGGCAGAACACCCAGGCCTCGATCCCCGCGCGTGCCGCATAGGCCGCGAGGGCGGCGCCGGCGTTGCCGTTCGTTGGCATCGCCATGCGTGTGACACCCAGTTCCCTAGCCATCGATACCGCCATTGCCAGCCCGCGTGCCTTGAATGAGCCGGTCGGCAGGCGGCCTTCGTCCTTGACGATCGCATTGACCCCAGCGCCCTTGTTCCACTCGGGGACTTCCAGCAGCGGCGTTTCGATCTCACCGAGTCTCACGATGTTGTATGAGTGACGGATCGGCAGCAGTTCACGGTAGCGCCACATCTCGCGCGGGCGTTTGTCGAGAACGCTGCGCGGGACGTCGCGGCGCACCGAATCGAGGTCGTAGCGGACAAGCAGGGGTTTGCCGGCGCTTGACAGATTGTGAACCTGGTCCGCGGGAAAGCGCTCGCCGGTTGCGCCGCACTCGAGATGGGTGACGAACGTCGGGGTTCCGCTCTCAGACATTGTCTGGCAATCCACTGGGATGACGCTTCCACATCTGGGTGGCAGCTTCGAAGGCGTGGGCAAGCTGGAGGACGGACAGGTCCGCGTGATGCCGGCCTACGATCTGCAGGCCGACCGGCAGACCGCTTGCGGTGAAGCCGCAGGGTACCGAGATGGCCGGCAGGCCGATTGCCGAGATGTAGTAGCAGGACTTCATCCAGTCGATGTAGGTCTCCATCGTGACGCCATCAATCTCCTGGACCCACTCTGTGTCGATCGGGAAGGGCGGTACCTGGGATACGGGCAGAATCAGGAACTCCCGCTCGGCAAGATATGCCTGCACCTTTTGGAACAGCGCGGTGCGCGCGGCCTCGGCCTTCGCGACATCCTCACCGGTCAGTTCGAGGCCCGCTTCGACGTTCCAGATAATGGTGTCCTTGTAGTCTTCACGGCGCGTGCGGATGCGCTCCCTGTGCCCGTGCGCGAATGACCACGCCCGGAGGGTCTTGAAGATGCTGTCGGCAGGTTCGAAATCCGGGCACCCCTCTTCCACGATGCAGCCAAGGCTTTCCAGCACGGGAGCCGCCCCTGCAATCACCTGCCGGACCTCCGGGTCGACGGGGAGGTGGCCAAAGTTGGTGGACAGGGCAACGCGGACGTCCTTGAAGTCCCGGCCGAGGTCCTGCGCGAAGGTGGCGCCGGCTTCGTCGAGGGCGGCGGGTACCCGCGGGTCGGGTCCTGCCATCACCGAGAGCAACAGTGCGGCGTCGGCGACCGTTCGCGCCATTGGCCCGAGCACCGGGATCGTGAACCACCCCAGTTCGCCAGGCCACGACGGCACGCGACCGCCCGACGGGCGAAAGCCGACGACGTTGCAGAAGTTGCCGGGGTTGCGCAGTGAGCCGCCCATATCCGAGCCATCGGCGATGGGGACCATGCCCGTCGCGAGCGCCACACCCGCGCCACCGCTGCTGCCTCCGCAGGTTCGGCTCGTGTCGTACGGGTTGCGGGTCGCGCCGAAGACGCGGTTGAACGTCTGGGAGCCCGCGCCGAACTCCGGTACGTTCGTTTTGCCGATCGTGACCGCGCCAGCCTCCCGCATGCGCGTCACGATCAGCGCGTCGGTTTCGGGTACGTGATTGGCGAAGATGGGTGAGCCCATGGTGGTTCGAATGCCCGCGGTTGGCAGCAGATCCTTGTGCGCGATCGGCAGGCCGCCGAGGGCGCCGGTGGCCTCGCCCCGGGTGAGGCGCTGGTCAACTGCCTCGGCCAGTGCACGGGCGCGCTCGGGTACGAGCGTGACAATCGCGTTCAGATCGGGATTGCACGCATCGATTCGCGCGAGGTGGGTGTCCAGCAGTTCGACCGCGGACACCTCGCGGGTGCGCACCAGGCGTGCGAGCTCCGTCGCCGGCTTCAGGCAAAGTTCGTCCATAGAGGTGTCTCGAAGTGTCTGTGACGAGCGTAACATGGCGCTCGCGGTCTCCCGTCCGACGCAACCGATCGCCGGCGCGCCGTGTCGTACCCCTGTCGAGCCGCAGTGCACCGGTCCAGCCGGGCCCTGTCATGCGCAAACGCGGATCGGCATCTTTGGCTGGCATCGGACTGCCGCCAACCTGGCGACCACAGCGCATCAAAACCGTCACGATCCGAGGGCGAAGTGGCCCGAGGTCGACGTCAATGCGCCCTGAGCGGGCGCGGGTGTGGAGGATGCGTCCTCATTTGGGTCTTCGGGGCGCTTCGGCACATCCTGAGGCGTGCTTCCGGTTGGGGCATCGCGCCTACATTCCGATCAGATCCGCCCTGTCGAGCACGTTCTGCAGCAAGCGAATGGTGGCGGCGTCAACCATCTCGCCGTCGACATCGATCGCGCCGAGGCCCTGTTGCAGCGCCGCCGCGTACGCGTCACGGTGGCGTCGGGCCAGTGCCACGCGTTCGGCATCGGGCGTGAAGGTGGATACTGCGATGGGTACCTGGTTCGGGTGAATTGCCCATTTGCCGTCCATCCCGAGCACGCGCGCGCGCTCGCAGTCCGTCCTGTTGGCGGCCTCGTCTCGGAAGTTGGCGATGGGACCGTCGACGGCGTCAAGCCCGTTGACCCGGCACGCGATGGTCATCTGATATCGCGGGTAGTGCCAAAGGTCGGGTGGATAGCGTCCGTCGTCCTCACCTACGTTCGCGACGTCCATGCCCTGACTGGCCGAGTAGTCGCCCATGCCGAGCACCAGCGCCTCGAGGCGGTCGCTTGAGGCCGCGATCTGCTGCACGTTCTGCAGTCCCTCGACGTCTTCGATCAGGCACTCGATGCCGATCCGGTTGGTGAGCCCGAGCCCCTGCTCCAACTGATCCAGCAGGAGATGGACAAACCGGACATCCGCGGCGTCGCGTGCTTTCGTGAGGATGATCGTCGCAAGCTTGTCGCCCGCACCTTCAACAACCTCGATGATGTCTCTGTGACAGTACGGGGTCGTGACGTCGTTGATGCGAACGCTCACGCTTCGCGGCGTCCAGGCCCCGGCGTTCAGCGCCTCGACGATCATGTGCCGTGCGTCTGCCTTGGCGTCGGGAGCGACGGCGTCTTCCAGGTCCAGGAATACGCCGTCGATCTCCATGTCGGCGGCTTTACCGAGCATCTTCTCGGAACTGCCCGGGACGGAAAGGACACAGCGGCGAAGACGAGTCGGTTGCATCACGATGCCTTTAGGTTGCGTTCGAACATTGCAAAGAGCCGCTCCCAGTGGCGCTCGGCGGCATCCTTGACGTAGATCGCGCCGCGCTCAGGGAACACGAAGCCGTGGTGCGTGCCGGGGAACCATTCGATCCGGTAGTTCGTACCGGCCGCCTGCAGGTGCTCGTCCAGCTTGTCGATCATTTCGGGTGGGGCCCACTCGTCGGTCTCCGCGCAGCCGAAGTACACCTCACCCGGGATCTTCGCGGCGTCGAGATGTGGCGAGGTGTCCGAGTCCATGCACAGGCGGACGCCGTGGAGCGATGCTGATGCCTGCATGCGTGGCGCAAGCTGTGCGGCCGCGGCAAAGGCAAACGGTCCGCTCATGCAGTAGCCGACGCAGCCCACAGGGCCGTCACCCGCGGCGGCTTCACCGTCGGCGAACCCGAGCAGCGAGCGGCAGTCGTCCATGATCATGGCGTTCGACAGGCTGTTCATGTGTTCGAACATGGCCTTGCGGCTCTCGTCGGTCCCGTCAACCACGAATTCGCGGGTCCGACGGTAATAGAGTTGCGGCAGCATGACGTAATACCCGACTGTCGCGATGCGGCGAGCCATGTCGTGGAGTTCTTCGCGCTTGCCGGGCGCGTCCATGAGAAACAGTACGACCGGATACGGTCCGCCTTCCTCCGGGTGGGTGATGAACGTGGGCATCGCGCCGTCGGCGGTCTGGATGTCGAGTTCTTTTTCCTGCACGGGTCCTCCGGTGGTTTGGCCGGCCCCGGGGTCGCGCGGGACGTCGGCGGGCCAAGGCTACACCAGAATCAGCGCCTGTCGTGGGGCAGTGCCGGCACTTCCCGGAGAAGTCTGCCGGTCAATTCCGGTCTTGCCGGGCCTGCGTGCTGTCGACAGCCCCGGGGGTTTGCGCGTTGGCTGGCTCGGGATAGATGTCCGATAGCGGCACTGAAAGGCCGCTCCCGATCACCATGCGCGCGTGGAAGCGTCTGAGCCGGCGCGGCTCCGCGACTCCGCAGGCATGCGCAATGACGCCCACCTCGTGGTTGATGTTGCGCGTGTAATTCGGAACCCGCTCCGCCTTGTCTTCGACCACCAGACCCTTCTGCAGTGACTTGTCGTGGGTGGTGATTCCGGTCGGGCAGGTGTTTCTGTTGCACTGCAGCGCCTGGATGCAGCCGAGCGCGAACATGAACCCGCGCGCGGAGACGATGAAATCGGCGCCGAGGCAGATGGCCCAGGCAACCTGGGCGGGCTCGATCAGCTTGCCCGAGGCAATCACGCGAATGCGGCGCTTCAGATCGTACTCGATCAGCTTGTTGGACAGCAGAGGCAGCGATTCTTTGAGGGGCAGGCCCATGTAGTCGATGAGGCTCTGTGGCGCCGCTCCGGTACCGCCATCGGCGCTGTCCAGTGTGATGAAGTCCGGTGCGGACTGCTCACCGCGCCGGTTTATCTCCGCGAGCAGCGGGTCGAGGAATCCGGATGCACCAAGGACCATCTTGAAGCCGGTCGGTTTGCCTGTGACGTTGCGGATGCGCTCGATCATGTCGAGCAGGTCTTCGACCGAGTCGATGTCGGGGTGTCGGTTCGGACTGATCGAGTCCTCACCAACGCTGATGCCGCGGATCTCCGCGATCTCGGGAGTGACCTTGGCGGCGGGCAGGATGCCGCCTATGCCCGGCTTGGCGCCCTGACTGAGCTTCAGCTCGAACATGCGCACCTGCTCGTGTCGGGCCAGATCCCTTAGCTTGTCATCCGCGAGCTGGCCGTTGAGGTCGCGGACGCCGTACTTTGCCGTTCCGATCTGGACGACCAGGTCCGCGCCGCCTTCGAGGTGCCAGGGGGACAGGCTGCCTTCTCCCGTGTTCATCCAGCAGCCAGCCATCCGGGCCCCTTTGGAAAGTGCCAGCACTGCGGGCTTCGAGATGGCGCCGTAGCTCATGCCCGAGATGTTGAAAATGGACGACGTGATGTAGGGCGTGCGGGCGTAGGGACCGATCATCAGGGCCTCCAGCCCGGATGAGTCTTCTTCCAGGGTCGGGAAGGGACAGTTTACAAACAGGATCGAGCTGTTTTCCTTCAGGCTTCGGGTCGACCCGAAGGCGACGGTGTTGTCCACGTTCTTGGCTGCGCGATAGACCCACCCGCGTTCGGCGCGATTGAAGGGAAGCTCTTCCCGGTCCATGGCGAAAAAGTACTGACGAAAGAACTCGCCCATGGTTTCGAACAGGTAGCGGAACCTGCCGATGACGGGGTAGTTGCGACGGATCGCGTGTTGGGTCTGGGTGACGTCAATGACGTACATGATCGCCACGAGCAGTATGCCGCCCAGAACGCCGAGCACCAGCAGTCCCTGCAGGACGCTGAAGAACCAAACGACGAAACCAGAGTCCGTTTCCATTGCGAGCCCCTTTGTCATGGTGCGGCGCCGGGCGGTGAGCCCGGTCAGCCGTGCCATTCTGACTCACATCGCGGTGCCCCGTTACCACCAAAACGGGCTTTTTTTGCACAGCAATTAGCGTAGCATTGCGTCTCCGCAAAACAGGCACACGTTTGACCCCATGACAGACAGAACCCAAGTGGCCGGGCTGCAGGTAGCTACCGAGCTGTACGACCTCGTAGAGAACCAAATCGCGCCGGGAACCGGAGTGGACACGGCGAGCTTCTGGCAGGGGCTTGCGGACATCCTCACCGACATGGTGCCCCGGAACCGGGAACTCTTGGCCAAGCGAGACGAGCTGCAGGCACAGATTGACGACTGGCATCGTGCCCGCGCCGGGCAGCAGCACAATGACGCGGAATACAAGGCGTTCCTGCAGGAGATCGGCTATCTCGTTCCGGAAGGGGACGACTTCGAGATCACCACCGCGAATGTGGACCCTGAAGTTGCGTTGCTGGCCGGGCCTCAGCTCGTGGTGCCGGTGATGAATGCGCGCTATGCACTGAATGCCGCCAATGCGCGCTGGGGCAGTCTCTATGACGCGCTGTATGGCACCGATGTCATCCCGGAGTCGCCCGGTGCCGAGAAAGGTTCGAGCTACAACCCCGCCCGCGGTGACCTTGTCATTGAATACGCCGCGGAATTCCTGAACGAGACGACGCCGCTTGCGAACGGCCGGCATCAGGACGTGACACAGTACACGATCGAGCAGGGCGCGGTCGTGGCAAAGCTGGAAGGTGGTGACTCGACGGGCCTTGCGGATCCCGCGCAGTTTGCGGGCTACCTTGGCGAGGCCTCGGACCCTTCAGGGGTTCTGCTCGTTCACAACGGCCTGCACATGGAAATCCAGGTCGACCGGACCGACTCGGTTGGGCGCGATCACAAGGCCGGCGTCAAGGACATTCTGGTCGAAGCTGCCGTGACCACCATCCAGGACTGTGAAGATTCCGTAGCCGCGGTTGATGCCGAAGACAAGGCTGTCGTTTACGGCAACTGGCTGGGACTGATGACGGGTGGCCTCGAGGAGTCGTTCGACAAGGACGGCACCACGATCAAACGGACTCTGAACCCCGACCGCACCTACACGGCGCCGGACGGCGGGTCGCTGACGCTGCCGGGCCGGAGTCTGCTGCTCGTGCGCAACGTCGGCCATCTGATGACCAATGACGCGATCCTGATGGCCGACGGCGGGGAGATTCCGGAAGGCATCATGGACGCGGCGATCACTTCGCTCGCAGCGATCCACGACCTCAAGCAGACGGGCTCCGTGCGGAACAGCCGCACTGGCAGCGTCTACATCGTCAAGCCGAAGATGCACGGTCCGGACGAGGTGCAGTTCACGGTTGATCTCTTCGGACGTGTCGAAGACGTGCTCGGCCTCGAACGAAACACGCTGAAGATCGGGATCATGGATGAGGAGCGCCGCACCACGGTGAACCTCAAGGAGTGCATCCGTGCCGCGCGGGAGCGGGTGATCTTCATCAATACGGGCTTCCTCGATCGCACGGGTGATGAGATTCACACCAGCATGGAAGCGGGTGCGTTCATCAAGAAGACCGTGATGAAACAGCAGCCCTGGATCATCGCCTACGAGGACTGGAACGTGGATGTCGGCCTCGAGACGGGGCTCGGAGGGCGCGCGCAGATCGGCAAGGGCATGTGGCCCATGCCGGACGAGATGGCGCAAATGATGGAGCAGAAGATCGGCCATCCGACGTCCGGCGCGAATACCGCGTGGGTACCGTCACCAACCGCCGCTTCACTGCACGCGATGCACTATCACCAGGTGAGCGTGAAGGACCGTCAGCAGGAGATTCGCAGCCGTGATCGCGCCCCGCTGTCGGACATTCTGACGCTGCCGCTCCTCGCGGGAACCAATCTTTCGGCGGAAGAGATTCAGCAGGAGCTCGACAACAACGCCCAGGGAATCCTCGGCTATGTCGTGCGCTGGATTGATCAGGGCGTGGGGTGTTCCAAGGTCCCCGACATCAATGACGTTGGTCTCATGGAAGACCGTGCCACACTGCGTATTTCGAGTCAGCACATTGCTAACTGGCTGCGGCACGGCATCTGCAGTGAAGCGCAGGTCAGGGGGACGATGGAGCGTATGGCGGCCGTGGTCGACCGTCAGAACGAAGGCGACGACGATTACACGAACATGGCGCCGGACTTCGAGCAAAGCGTCGCCTTTCAGGCGGCGTGTGACCTCGTGTTTCTGGGTTCCGAGCAACCAAACGGCTACACCGAACCGGTGCTGCATGCGCGCCGGAGAGAAGCCAAGGCGAAAGCGGCGAGCTGAGACTCCGGCGCATGGTCCACTGGGTGGTGTACGCCCTTGGGCCTCGCGGCCTGTCGTCTGTTTCTTCGCCCCGTCACGCGCCGCAGCCGGTCCGCCGAGCAGTCAGCGAGCCGCTGTGATTCGGTCGCGTCGCGCTCCGATAGCGGTTCAGTATCTCGGACGGGGTGCGCGTGTTGTCGCGGCTGAGCGCGATTCGTGGCCGGAGAGAAAGAGACAAAGAAAGCCCGCATTTACATCATTGAGGACGAGCACTCGTTGCCCGAGAACTCAAGTCCCGCTTGCGTGGGCTCGGCTACGACGTCGTTGGGTTCGCCTATGGCCTCGCCGGCCTGGAGCCGGCGATCGAGGCAAGGCCGGACCTGCTGCTGACCGACATCAACCTGAAGGACGGTGACGGCATTGAACTCGCAAGCGAGATCAACGCACGTTGGCCGGTCCCGGTCGTATTCCTTACCGCCTACTCCGATCAGGAAACCGTCTCCCGCGCGAAACGCGTCGCGCCCTACGGTTACATCATCAAGCCCGCGGAGAATCGCGAACTCGAAATCACCATCGAGATTGCGCTGTACAAGTTCGCCATCGAGCGCGAGCTGAAACAGACCCAGGCGCTACTGTCCAACGCGCTGACATGTATTGGTGATGCCCTCGTGTTCGTCGACGCGGACGGCACCATCTCCCAGCTCAACCAGCGGGCGCAGACCCTGTTCGGGCGTACCGCGACCGGGTAGTCCTGGTTCGATCTGCTGGGCCTTGCAGAGGGCTCCTCCGGCCGGCAGTCGATTGCGGGTGCCCTCGCTGCCGGTGCCGTGCGACGCATCGACCCGATTCTCGTTGGTGCACCCGGGCAACAGTCCATGGTCGATGGCGTAACAGGGCCCATCGAGCGTGGCGGGGTGCTGCTGCTCCGTGAGATGACCCGCATCTTCGACACGCCGGAGGCCGCGCGGAGCCGTGAGGATGTCGAAGCAGGCGGGTCCGCGCTCGTGCGGCACGACCCTTCTATTGTGGAACTCCTGATTGCGCCGGACCAACAGGTAACGGGCGCGGAGACGCTGCGGCACATCGAACAGACGCTGGAACAGAGTCTGCGTGCGACGGACCTCGTCAGCCGCAGGGGGGACAGATCAGGTGAGGTCTTCGTGATCAATCCGATCGCGGAGCAGCTCTCCGGGTGGAGTCGCGAGGACGTTCGCGGACGCAACATCGAAGAGATCCTGAACCTATCAGCCCTGGGCGAGTTCGACGTTGCCGTTGACTTCAAGGCGCTTTACGAGACCGGCGGCGGCGTCGCTCCGGGGCGCCACGTGCTGACGTCGCTCGACGGACGCGCGATTCCGGTCGAGTTCAGCGCAACGGTTATCGAGGACCTGCGTACGGAACTTGTCGTCATCACGTTCCGCGACATCAGCATGCAACTCGACTATGAGCAGCAGATTCGCCATACGGCCTTCTTTGACGGCCTGACGGACCTCCCGAACAGGGCGCTGTTTCTTGATCGACTTGACAGTTCGCTGAATCGTCGCAAACGGGGCAACAGCGAGGAGTTCGCCGTGCTGTTCCTCGGTCTCGACAGCTTCGCACCGATCAACGAGGGGCTCGGCCATGAGCAGGGCGACGCACTGATCACGGCTGTCAGCGAGCGGATTCGCAGTACCGTGCGCCCCGACGACACGGTGTCACGTTTCAGCGGAGACATCTTTGCGGTGTTGCTTGACCCCGCGGACTCGATCCAGGGAGCCATCCAGGCCTGCAGCCGGATCCAGCGCGCGATTGAGAAACCATTGCCCTCGCGGGGACGACGGTGAACATGACTGCAAGCGCGGGCATCGTGATGCATCGGCAGGGCTCCAATGAGACTCCCGAGAGCATCCTGCGCGATGCCGACACGGCGTTGCATCGGGCCAAGCTCGACGCGAAGGGTTCCTATGTCGTCTTCGACAACGAAATGTACGAAAAGGCGCTGAAGTTCATCGAGTGGAAGAGCGGGATGCAGCAGGCGATCCAGGAAGGATCCTTCGAGGTGTACTACCAGCCAATCGTCTCGGTCGACCTCGGAGCATCTCGTCAGCATGGAGGCGCTGATTCGTTGGCCCCATCCCGAGTTCGGGTTCGTGCCGCCGTCTGAGTTCATCCCCATTGCCGAAGAGTCGGGTCTGATTCTGCCGCTGGGGGAGTGGGTGCTGCGGTCGGTCGCTGCCCAGATCCGGGACTGGAACGATCAGGGGCTGGAGGGCTTTCGGGTTGCGGTCAACCTCTCCGCGCGGCAGTTCGAGACCAACGTGCCCAAGATGGTTCGAGGCATCCTGCGCGAGAGCGGTATCTCGTCCGACTCACTGGGGCTCGAGATCACTGAAGGCATCGCGATGAAGAATGTTGATCACAACATTCAGATGTTGCGGGAGCTGAATGACCTTGGGCTCGACATCAGCATCGACGACTTCGGCACCGGCTACTCATTGCTGGCATACCTCAAGCGCTTCCCGCTGACGACCCTGAAGATCGATCGCTCGTTCATCGTTGACATCACCAACAACTGTGACGACTGCGCGATCACCAAGGCGATCATCGCCATGGGGCAGAACCTGCGCCTCAAGGTGCTGGCGGAAGGCGTTGAGACCGACGAGCAGGTGCGCCTGTTGCGCGAGAGTGGCTGTAACTACATCCAGGGCTACTACTACAGCAAGCCGTTGCCGGTGCAGGATGTCCTGCCGTATCTGAAAGATCGTCATCTGGTTTAGCGAGGTTGTGTGGACGTGGGTCAGGGACCGACCCGGATCGCGCCTCGGATCAAGCGGCAGGGTCGAACATCACGGGCTGAGGGGTACTCATTTCGCGTAGCGCCTGCCGGGCAACGGACCAGGCGGAGGTGAGTGCGAGGCTCGCGATAGCGGCCGCGACAATCAGATCGAGCCATCGCGAGTGCGTGGCGAAGACGCCGAGCGCGGCCCCAAGCACGGCAAGATTGCCGATCGCATCGTTCCGTGAACAAAGCCAGACCGAGCGCAGGTTGCTGTCGCCCTCGCGGAACCTGAACATCATCACCGCAACCGCAACGTTGGCCGCCAGCGCAATGACGGCAATCCCTCCCATGACGATCGGCTGAGGCTCGCTGCCTTCAATGGCCCGCCAGCCAGCGCTGTAGAGCACGGAGAGGCCGATTGCGCTCATTGCTGCTGCCTTCACCAGCGTCGCCCGTGCGCGAACGACGAGCGTACTGCCAAGGAGGGTGAGACTGATCGCGTAATTCGCGGCGTCGCTGAAGAAGTCGAGCGCGTCCGCGCGGAGCGACATCGAGTCTCCGATCTGACTCGCGATCATCTCGACGACGAACATGATGGCGTTGATCACGAGCGCGACGATCAGAAGCCTGCGGATCGAATCGACCTGCTCCCTGGAGTCTGGAGCGCAGCAGTTAGCGGACATCAGGCATCTCCGGTAGGCGCCTCATCAAACGTGGTCTTCGTGATGTGGCTCATCGATGTGCGTGAGCATGTCTTCGATGACGCAGCGGATATGGTCGTCGGCCGCGGCATAGAAAATCTGCCGGCCGCGCCGTTCCGAGCGCAGGATGCGCGCGGCCCGGAGTAGTCTCAGATGATGGCTGACCAGTGGTTGGGACAAGGAAAGACTGGCCGCGATGTCCGACACTGATCGCTCCGCCTCCAGGACGGTCAGAATGATCCGCAGCCGGTTCGCGTCCGCCATCAACTGGAAAAGGTCAGCCAGTTCGGAGACCGTCTCGATTGACTCCAGCGCGGCAAGCGAGGAGGAGGGTTCGGTCTTGGCGTTCACAAGTCGATACTGAAACATATAAACATATGTTCATATATTCGTATGTCGTGCCCGGACTGTCAAGCCAGAAGGCTCGTCCGTCAGTCAGACTGACCGGGCGGGTCGATTCCCAGAGCGTCCGCAGTCCACTCGTCCACGAAGATCGCAAGCTCGTCCCAGAGCTCGAGTATCGGCTGATACTCCCGGAACCATCGGGCGTAAGCTTCTGATTGCAATACCGTTTCCCAGGTCGTGCGGTCGTCCCAGACCTGGATTGTCAGGACAGCATCCGATTCGTCGATCAACTCCAGGCTGAGCTTCTGACAGCCCGGCAGGATTGCGTAGCGCGGCACAATCTCCTCGGCGACCAGTTTCCGGAGCGCCTCGAGATTGTCGCGATCCCGAAGCTGCCAGCGCTTGTAGGTACAGAAGTGAGCCACCAGATTATCCTCTTCCGGCAACAGACCGCAGGAGCCCGGTCTGGGTCAGGAAACGTTCTGCGACCTCGTCAGGGCCGAGTGCTTCGTTGTCGATCACGACGTGGGGGACGTCGATTGGCAGAGTGCCTCCCGAGTTCAGCCGGTGGCGCTCGTGCAAGTCTCGCAGGTTTGCCTCGGAACCCGCGATGTTCCGTTTGCTGGGCTTGGCGGTGAGCCGATCCGGATGCCTGTTCCGTTCGATCCGGGTTTCCAGCGGCGACTCGAGTTCCAGAACGTGTAAGCCGCCCGCCGTGCGATCGCGCCAGTCAGCGGCAATACGTTGGACGTACTCGATATCGCTCTCAAGGTCGAGTGCCCATACGAGGGTGAAGACCAGCCCCGGCACGGAACTTTCCGCGACGGTCTTGAAGACCGTGCTGCGGATCGTCTCCGAGAGTTCGCGGAATCCGGCGTCGCCAAAATCGAAAAAATGAAGGGCCAGATCGATGCTCATGTGGTTATGGACAGCCGGTAGCCGGTGCGCTCGCAAATGGCGCGTCCGACGGTCATCTTGCCCACTGCCGGGGGGCCGATCACAAAGATGAGGTTTCGCGTACTCATGTCCGTCGGGTTGCCCGTGCCTGTCTGCCCAGAGTAGAGGAAAACGGCTCCGGATTGGCGCCGCAAGGCTCTTCCGGGGAAAGGGCCGTCGCTCGATATTGTAAGGGCGCTGGCGTACCCTGCGAAGATGACTTTGAGGAACGTACAGCGATGAGCGACCTGTCGGAATTCCGCGCGGAGACCCGCGCATGGCTCGAAGAGAACTGCCCGGAAGGCGCGCGGGGCCCGGGCCAGATTCCGACAGGCAGCACCAAGATCCCGATCTCCGATCCGGATGTGCAGCTCTGGCTCGAACGGATGGTGGAGAAAGGGTGGACCGCTCCGATGTGGCCGGTCGAGTACGGCGGTGGCGGTCTCTCGAAGGAGCAATACCTCGTGCTCATCGAGGAGATGCGCATACTTCGCGCGCGTTCGCCCCTCGCCGGAATGGGAACGGGACTCATTGGACCGACGCTGCTCGATTACGGCACGGATGATCAGAAGGCGCGCCATCTGCCGCGCATCGCGCGGGGTGAGGTCGCCTGGTGTCAGGGATACAGTGAGCCTGGTGCAGGCTCGGACCTTGCCAGCCTGCAGACGCGCGCGGTCAGCCAGGGTGATCACTTCGTCATCAATGGCCAGAAGATCTGGACGTCGGGA
Organism: Gammaproteobacteria bacterium; assembly: GCA_002728675.1. Taxonomy (GTDB): domain Bacteria; phylum Pseudomonadota; class Gammaproteobacteria; order Pseudomonadales; family Azotimanducaceae. Next base: position 8,683 of record PBVL01000187.1, on the reverse strand, counting down.
GCCCAGTACGCCGACTGGATGTTCATTCTCGTGCGCACGGATCCCGATGCCCCCAAGCACGATGGCATCAGCTTTCTGTTGCTCGACATGGATCAGCCCGGCGTCAACGTGAAGCCAATCCGTCTCATCTCCGGTGAGTCGCCCTTCTGCGAGAGCTTCTTTGATGACGCTCTCGCCGAGCGACGCGATCTCGTAGGTGAGTTGAACAAGGGCTGGACCGTAGGCAAGCGGCTGTTGCAGCACGAGCGGTCCGGCATCACGACACTTGCCGGCGGCGCGCAGCGCTCGCGCGGCCCTGGCCTGCCCGACGTCGCCAGGCGCTACATCGGCGAGGCGAACGGCAAAGTGGCCGACGAGGGTTTCAGGCAGAAGCTGCTTCACCACGAGATGACTGCGCGCGCACTGCAACTCACTCAGCGGCGCACCGTGGAGGAAAGTGCAGAGGCCCGGACACCAGGCCCGCAGACATCGATGTTCAAATACTACGGCTCGGTGACCACCCAGAATGCGATCGAACTGGGTCGCGACGCGCGTGGCTCGCAGGGCCTCGGATGGGAAGGCGGGGGTTTCGACGGCGCTGAGATCGGCGCGATGCGCGAATTCCTGTCGAGTCGTGCCATGTCGATTTACTCAGGGTCGAACGAGATTCAGCTCAACATCATTGCCAAGCGGGTGCTCGGACTGCCGGACTGACGTGACCCATGGCTGATCATCCACTCAATTATCATCTGCTGACCGAGCGCGTTGCGACGTCAGGTCAGCCGACCGAAGCGGAGATCCATGCGATCGCGGATGACGGTTACACGGCCGTCGTCAATCTGGCGATGCATGACTCGGAAAACGCGCTGGTCAACGAGGGCAGCCTTGTTGCGAGCCTTGGGCTGCTGTACTTCAACATCCCGGTTCCGTTCGAGGAGCCGGAGGCAAGGCACCTGAAGCTGTTTGCCGGCCTAATGGATACCATCGCTGATGAGCGTGTTTGGGTCCATTGCGCGGTGAATGCGCGCGTCTCGGCCTTCATGTATCAGTATCTGATCCTGTTCCGCGGCGTCGACGGAGAGTCAGCGACGACGCCGCTGCTAGCGAAATGGCGCAGGCGGATGGACCCCGTTTGGGCCGAATTCCTCGAACTGACCAGGGAGGACGTCGAAGCCTCCGGTCAGGAAGGATAGATCATGAACTCGAGCAGATTGCCGTCGGGATCGCGCACGTAGCTGCTTGTCCCGGTTGCCCGTCCGGAGTGTCGACCCCCGTCACGCGGGACCGGCCCTTCGATGATCTCCGCGCCTGCCGCATCCAGAGTTGCCGCGAGCGCTGCCGCTGATGCACCCCAGACGAAACAGAAGTCGCCGCAGCCGGGCACGGCTGTCGGGCCGCGCAGCGAGAACCGGCCCGACTGCCACAATGACGGATCGTGAAAATTGATCTTGTTCTCGCCGAAGTGGACGGAAAACAACCGCGGCGCGAGGTCTCGGTTTACCCGGAATCCAAGCGCCGCGTAGAACGACAACATGGCTTCGATATCCGCCACGGGAATGGCGGCGTGATCAAAACCGGTGACGCTCATCAGACACTTCGGATGTTTGCGACGGGTTTGCCTTCTTCCATCTCACAGTTGAAGAAGTTGCACAGCACCGGCCGGAAACGATCCATGTCCACGAGAAATGCATCGTGGCCCTGCAACGACGGCAGGCTTTCGAACGTCACGTCCATCCCGCCGGCCACGAGGCCATCGGCGAGTTCCCGCTGCTGTTCTATCGGGAACAGGATGTCGGTCTCGACCCCGACGATTAGCCCCCGTTTTGCCCCTGCGCGCCCGAGTGCAATCTCGACCGAACCACCGTGATCGGCGGCGTCGAACAGGTCCATGGCCCGCGAAAGATAGAGGTAACAGTTGGCATCAAACGTGCCGATGAACTTCGTCGCGTGCGCCTCGAGGTAGGACTCGACTTCGAAGTCGATCCCGAAGGGATCGCCACTCTGGCGCTCTTCGGAGACCCGCTCCCGCGCGAAGCGCTGCTCGAACTCGCCCGCGCTGCGATAGGTCAGCATTCCGAGCTTGCGCGCGAGACGCTGGCCAATGACGGGCGGTGCATCGAACGCGTATTGCCCGTTCTGCCACGCAAGGTCCGTGCGGATCATCTCGCGCTGCAGCGACCGTAACGCGATGGAGAACGGAAGCGCGCGGGCGGCCGACGAGATACAGACGAGCGACTCGCTCGCCTCCGGGAAGAGCAGGTTGTGGGCGAGCGCGGTCATGCCGCCCATGGACGCGCCGACGACCGAATGCAGTCGCGACACGCCCAGTCCTTCGATGACCTTCTGCCCCGCCGCTGCCACGTCTTCGATGGTCAGGACAGGGAAGTCGAGGCGGTAGTGTGAGCCGGTCCGCGGATCGATGCTTGCGGGACCGGTCGAACCGAAGCAGCTTCCGAGCGAGTTCACGCACACGACGAAGTACTTGCTGGTGTCGATCGGTCTGGACGGCCCCATCATGGGTTCCCACCAGCCGCTCGACGGGTCGGCCGCGCTGGACGCGGCGTGTGCGGACGGCGACAGGCCCGTGAACAGCAAAATGCAGTTGTCACGTGCCTCGTTCAGTTCGCCCCAGGTCTCGTACGCTACCTCGGCATCGTGCAGGACGCCCTGCAGCATTCGAAATTCGCCATCAATCTGATGGACTTTCCTTGCGTTGCTCATGCCTCTCGCTCCGCAACCGTTTCAGGCCTTGCGTCGGTTATTTTCCGCGCTTTGGCTGTCCTTAGCCAGCCTTGCGCCTACCCTGGCCGGACGAATGGACGCGCTGCGCGTTACATCAGGGCTACGAGTCTTCCTTGTTCGCCTTGCGGCGTTCGTAGTTTTCATGGGCCCTTTGCACCATGGGCCTGCGCTTGCCGACCTTCTTCAGCGCGAATCCCGGATCGCCTTCGCCCGTCGCGGACAAGAGGTGATAGGCATGTGCCGCGTTGATGTGGCCCTGAAAGCCCTGCGCGTCCTGTGCCTGGTTGACGGCCAGCTTGATCATGCGCAACTGGAACGGGTCGTTCTGCGCAACGCGCGTCGCGTACGCCATTGCTTCATCCATGAGGACGTCCGCTGGAAACACGCGGTTCACGAGTTCGAGTTTGGCGGCTTCGACTCCGTCGATGAAGCGGCTCTCGTAGAGCAACTCTTTCGCCTTGCGCGGGTGCATGTCCCACGGGATGGTGAAGTACTGGAAGTTCGAGCCGAGAAACATCGCGTCTTCGGCCGCGTAGATGATGTCCATCGCTGACGCGATCATCCAGCCGCCGAAAATGCAGTAACCCTCCACAACCGCGACGGTGGGCTTCGACAGGTTCCGCCACCGGAGTGAGAAGTCCACGAACAGTTCGTGGGAATGCTCGTAGCGACCGCGGATGCCTGCCTCGATGGGTCTCGCTTCGGCGTCAGCCTTTTCTTCCGGAGTGCCGAGATCGTGTCCGGCCGAGAAGTGCTCACCGGCGCCCCTGACGACGATGACGCCGACTTCCCGGTCCTTGTCGGCTTGCGCGAGCGCCGCGTCCAGTTCCTCGAGCAGCAACCGGGACTGGGCGTTTCGATATTGCGGACGATTCAGGGTGACCAGGGCCACCCGTTCCTGAACGTCGTACAGGATCGTCTCGTAGCGCATGGAAGTGACCTGTGGCTGACTGGAGTGTCGCGAGAGTACACCCAAACCGAAGTGGTCGCCGTGAAGTGGTCGCCGTGAAGCAGGGTGCACGGCGGTCGCCTGTTGGCGACCGCTGGTGTCAGCCGAGGGAAATATCCACGGACGGCCGCATCTGCCCGACGGTCTTCAGCACACCGTGGATGACGTGGCCCTTGAACTCATCCATCAGCCCCCACTCCAGCGGCTGATTGGTGTCGAGCGCGGTGAATGCCTGTTGCTTTAGGATGTAGTCGAATCGCGGTGCCCACTTCCGGGCGCCTAGGCGCGCGGTCGTCGAACAGTTGTCGATCATGTACGACACGCCCTTGAAGTGCATGTAGGGGTTGAGTGAATCGACACACTCAATCACCGACTCGTTCGCGATTTCGGAGTAGGGGTGTCCCGCGGCGAGCAGGACGTCGCACTGGGCAACCATGGTCGCGCAGTAGACGCCCGCGGTGACCGGGTTCAGGGGAATCTCGTCTTCGCGGCGGGCCGCGCGGACTTCCTCGCCCACAACCCACATTTCGGTCCCGTCGATTTCTCCCATTGGGAAATCACCAAACCGTCGGCTTGCGTTCACAACGCTTCGAATCTCGTTGCCGCAGGCTACGTCGTCGTAGATTTCCTGGAGAATGTCCCGCGCGGGCTTGTACGAGGCGACATACGCGGCCTCGAATTTTGGCTTGTCGGCATCGGACAGTTGCTCGTAGACCGCGAGAATGCCCTCCCGCGAGATGATTCTCGAGATGGGCCCGGTAATCGACTCCGCCGTATTGGCGAATGCTTCGGCCGTATCCATACCTTCGTTGCAGAAGCGCTGGAACAGCGCCTCGACGATCCCGTGCACCGCGCCGAGCAGAATGCCGCGCTCGCCGAAGATGTCGCTCCGGTACTCCGACTCTAGTGTTGTCTGGAAGCAGTAGGGGGAGCCAACTCCGATTGCCCATGCGATCGCAAGGTCGGTCGCGTTCCCATCGATGTCCTGATGCACCGCGAAACTGCTGTTGATACCGGCGCCGTTCACCTCCGCACCCTGGACGTACAGGCGCCGGACCGAGGGGCCCATGCCCTTGGGGCAGACCGCGATCACGTTGACATTGTCAGGGAAGCTGTCCCCCACGCTGTCCAGGTGACCGAGCAGGAATCCGTGCGAGAGGCCGAGGGTTGCCCCCGGCTTCATTGCGGCGAAGATCTCCGGGTAAAGCTCCGTCTGGGCGGCATCGGAGATCAGCAGGATGACGATGTCCGACTCGGCCGTGACCTCCATCATGTCGCCGAGCGTGCCGTTCTCTTCGGTGAAGCCAGCCTCACGCGCCTCCGCGGCGGAAGCGGACCCGGGGCGCAGCCCGATCTTGACGCGCGTGCTCGAACCTTCGAGCGTATCCCGCAGGTTCTGTGCCTGGGCCGGACCCTGCGAGCCCCAGCCAATCACGCCAATCTGGGCGACGTCCGCAAACGCTTTGTGGACGAGCGGAAATAGGTCGCGGCCACCCTTGATGACGGACTCTTTGCCATCACCCACTTCGATGACGTCTTTGGAGAAGATCTTGCTGTCGAAGTCCAGCGACATGACCATGGGAGGTTGCCTCGCGCCCGGTTGCGGATTGAAAAGGGCGCTAGTTATACGCGCCTCGAGATTCGATGTACAGTGGTTCGGGGTCGGGCGACGGCGCGCGGAAAGACGCGTCGAGCGGGGCTTTGAGCAGACACGCGGAGACCGCAGGGACGAGGGCAGATACCATGAGTGAGCAAACGTATGCAGGCAGCTGTCACTGTGGGCACAATCGTTTCCGGGTGACCTTTGACCTCGATCACGTCCGTGTCTGCGACTGCACGCTGTGTCGCAAGCGCGGCGCCCTGAATCACCGTGTGCGCCCGGATCAGATCGAGCTTCTGACGCCGCTCGACGACCTCAGGGTCTACCAATGGCACACGCGTACCGCGATCGACTACTTCTGCGAGACCTGCGGGATCCTGCCCTTTCGGCGTCCACGGACCGCGCCGGATCTGTGGACGATCAACGTCAGGTGCCTCGACGGCGTGGATCTCGAGGCGATCCCGATCGAACGCGTGCACGGCAGCCGGCTCGATTGAGCCGCGGCGCGAGGTCCGCTACAGCCCGGCGAGAAACTCGTCCACCGCAGCATTGAACGCATCGGCCGATTCGAAGTACGAGGAATGGCCCGCATCGCCGAGGTTTCTGAACTTCGATCCAGGCACCATGCCCGCCGCGATCTCGATCGCTGCAGCCGGAAAGATCTGGTCGTGGTCAGCCGTGATGAACAGCGTCGGGGTATCGATTGCTGCAAGGCGTTCCGGGTCCAGGGCTTCGGACAGGCTGCGACCCAGTCTCGACAGGTCGAGGCGCGCGTTGAATGCCGAGATTTGCTGGTAGAGGTGCGACGCGGCGCGATCCTTCAGGTGGAAATCGGGCGCCACGGCCCAGTGCGCAAACGGCGAATCGAGCGGGGTCCGCTCCGTTGCCGCCTCTTCGCGGAGCCGCGCAATCTCGTCGTTCGAAATCCCGCCGGGTGTATGACTCATCACCAGTGCGTCAACCCGTTCGGGCGTCTCCAGCAGCGTGGCAAGCCCTGTCCAGCCACCCATGGACTGACAGATCAGAATGGCTGAGTCGATCCCTGCCGCGTCCATGATGGCCCGCAGGTCGCCGCTGAAATGGCTGCGGTCGAAGTCGTCCGGGTCGCAGAAGGACCGGGCGAAACCCCGGTGGTCGAAGGCGAGCAGCGAATACCGGTCGATGAAGTGCGGAATCTGTTGCCACCACGAGGCCGCGTTGCCGCCGGCGCCGTGTGCAAAAATGATGTGTTGTGGGCTGTCGCCCCAGGTCTCGTAGTAGAGGTCAACGTGACCGTGACTGGCGTATGGCATGGGGTTCTCCCTGGCTGTGCGGCTTCAGACGCTTCGTGCGTCCGGGTGTCGGGTGACGCGGTCGAGCATGCGTGCTTCAGGCTCGGACAGTTCCCGGAACTGGGCGCGGACGGCCTCGATGACGGTCTCGGTTGGAGGCGCTTCACGCACGTCGGTGCCTTGCCAGAACTCCCGGATGATCCAGAAGAGGGCTTCGATATACGGGGTCGTGTAGCGGCAGTAGGGGTCTTTGCGGCGGTCGCGGGCTGCCCCGGCCTGGAGTAGTTCATCAGGAATGCTGATGTCTGCCGCCAGGGCCCATGGAATCACGTCGGCACTTTGTACAAACGTCTTGCCGAAGTAACGCTTGGCCTGCACGGCCTGGAGTTTGCCATTCGTGATGTCCGCGAGCATCTTGTTCTCGACCGAGACCACCGCCTCGTCCAGACGCCGGTTGCGTTCCCCGTGACCAAACATCTTTCTGTCAGGGATGCAGCCGCACAGCTGGTTCGCCGATTCTTCGACGGTCCATTTGTCGTACGAGCACCAGATGAGAGCCTTGCGGTAGTACTCCTGTGTCACGCGGTCCAGCACTTCGGTTGGCGCGCTGATGCGGGTCTCGTCACCCATCGGCCTGATCTCGTAGGAAGCATCAAAATGGTACAGTACGAGCCGAATTGAGTGGAGGGGGTTTGGTTGAAATGAACGGCTTCGACAACATCATCTACGAGGTCGAGAACGGCCGTGCACGGATCACTCTGAATCGACCCGAGAAGCTCAATGCGCTCTCTCTGGATCTGCTTGCGGAACTCTGCGAGGCGCTCTGGGAAGCTGACGACAACCGCGCCGTTCACTGCGTGATCATTCGCGGCGCGGGTCGTTCCTTCAGCGCCGGATATGACCTGACCGGTCCCAAGTCGACAGCTGGCCACTCGCGTGTCCGGTCCGCGGACAACGACTATCGTGGCAGCCGCTCCGTCGACGATGACGCCTGGCAGATGGAGCGATCCCAGCGCTACCGCATGGCGATCTTCGACATGCACAAGCCCGTGATCGCCCAGATACACGGCTATTGCCTCGCTGGCGGCACTGACATTGCCCTGCTCTGTGACATGTTGATCGCTGCGGAAGACGCGACGTTCGCATTCCCGCCCGCGCGTGATCTCGGGGCCCTGCCCAACAACATGTGGCTCTACAACGTCGGTCCGCAGTGGGCCAAACGACTGAACCTGACCGGTGACTCGGTCACCGGGCGCGAAGCGCAGCAGATTGGACTCGTCCTCAAGGCCGTGCCTGCCGAACATCTGGAGGCCGAGGTCGAAGGCCTCGCGGACCGGTTGGCCAATATCGACCCGGACCTGTTGTCCGCTAACAAGCGAATCATCAACCAGGGACTGGAACTCATGGGAGCACGGACCCTCCAGCGCATGGCTGTTGAAAACGACGTCCGTGGACACAACGCTGCCGCGGCGCTCGGATTTGGCGGCCGTGTTCAGGAAAAGGGCCTCAAGGAGGCCCTGAGGGAACGCGATGCAATTTTCGGTGACGGCCGCGCCAGGGTGAACGGTCCTGAGTTTCGCGATGACCGTGGCTATCTCATAGAAGAGTGATTAAACGGCGCCGTGCGCTAACTTGAATCAGCGGTCCCTTAAGTTCCCCGAGTCATGGCTGAAACCTGCAATCTTGTCTTCCTGCCGAATCTCCGAGACAACGTTGATCCCGATGAGGTACGGAGAAACCTGAGTCAGACGCTGAGCGTCGATGTTGCCAAGGTCGAGTCCTGGTACGAGTCGCTGCGCGCCTAGCCGTGGCCCATCTCGAAGACGGCGACAAGCGCGAAGCGAACAGGCGTTTCGATCAGGCGCTCAACATCGCTGGACAGATCAGTGGGCACGCGGACCGACTGATTGCGGTCACGCGGCTCGCACCGCGCTATTACGATGCCCGCAACACGACCCTCGCGCACAAGATTTTGAGCGACGCGCAACGTCATGCGGTGGAAGGGCTCGATGTGGGCATCGCGTGCAAAGGTCTTTGCAGAAATCGCGTTGGCCCAGGCGTACGTAGGTTATTTTGACGGCGTCAATCTCTCGGTGAGCAATACCGGGGGACCTGAAGGCGCAGGATCAGGTGTACGCGAAG